>JAHCBA010000025.1 GCA_019634625.1 Verrucomicrobiia bacterium | reverse complement strand
GGCTCCAGCGAACCGAAGGTTATCTCCTAACGAGGCGCTGCCTCAGGCCGACGAGGCCCCCTGACGTCAGAACAACCCACATGCCTCGTCGGTCTGAGGCAGCGCCTCGTTAGCTATTGGTTACAGAAGTATCTCGAGAATCGAAAGACCTCGAGACAACATCATGGGGCAATGATGAGGGCTCAGTTGGCCGTCATCATGCACTTGAATTTCCTGTGTGCATTTCGGATCAATATTCTCAACCCCGTTCGCGATCAAAGCGATCGCGCGACCCGGATACCCGTGACTCCGGCCACGCGAAGCACGCTGCAACTCAACTGCGAGGATCTGGCCTTCTTGCTGACGACTGAAGACGCGAATGCAATACCCAACAGCGCAATAGCTCAACAGTCGTATCACGCCGTTCTAGACCACATCCAGAATCTCAATGACTTATTGCAAGTCATTTACCGTGAGTGCAGTTTGGTAGATGCACCAGATCTAGCGAAGGGTGTCTGCAGAATCTCAGGTGGCGCTCGGACCATGATAATGTTGATATCCGTGACGAATGCGGTTTATGACGCCGTGGATCACGCCATCGCGGTAAACAGTTCGGCGTTCAAGGAACTCCAAGGCGTCGCGCATAAGCGCTTTCCAAAGGAAGGCGCGTTGTACTTAGACAAGGAAAAAATAGCGGACATTGACGCGATACTCGGCAGTCCTGTGAAGTAGCTTATGGAGCGCCTTTGATGAGCCCCTTCTCGACCAGGGCTGTCCGCAGTTCGATTGCGAGGATGATGACGCTGCCGAGGTCTGAAGCCGCGACCTGATCGGCGCTGGCCCGTTGGGCGGTGGGCGTCGTGCAGTGGAAGCCGATCTTCGAGGATTCGAAAGCGCCGACCTGTGCATTCCACGACAGTCCTCCCGCATGACGCTTCAGGCCGCCATCCGCGACGTTCAGGATCAGGTATCCGGGAGGGAACGTCCCGCTAACCGGATCTGCGGTGACGCTGGCCGGCGCTGTCTGCCGCCAGGTGCCCGGGGTTCCTGCGACGGTGCAGATGAACTCCGCGCCGTTCTGGTCCCGCCAGAAGTCGCCCACATTCCACGCGCCGGAGGTCGGCGGGCCGTTCAGGGTGTTGGGGCTGCCATTCTGATAGGTGGGGACTCTGGAGAACAGTTCCTCGCTGGCGATTACCCAATTCTGTTGGGACAGCGCGACAAAGCTGGCGGCGTCGGTGACGTTGAAGAGGCGTCCGGGGGCGATGGTGCTCATGTTTTCCTCACGGTGATCTCATCGAAGTTCAGGCTCCGCAGGCCGGCCAACGAGCAGATCAACCCCCGGGGGTCAGATCTGTGAATTTGACAAATCAAGTCGTGGCGCCTGAGAGGGAGCCGAATGTCAAAATCAGAGATCTGACCCCGGGGCTTCGGGAACGGCGCAAGACCGCACCATTCAGACTTGGGATCCCGGTTCCAGCAAGGCCTCGAGGAGGTAGCGCATTTCCTCCCGAACCCGACCGGGATCCTCGATGGTGTCGGCGATTTCGGACTGCACGCGTTCGCGGAAGCGCCGGCGCAGGCGATGGACGGCCACGCGTACCGCGTTCTCGGTCCAGCCGAGGCGGGTGGCCGCCTCCCCCTGGGTCCGGTCGTCCACCTCGCCGAGCAGCCAGGGCTTGAGGACTGCGAAGACCTCGGCGCGTCCCCCGCGAGCCATTTCAATCGCGAGGCCCTCGACGGCGCGGTTCACGAGGCTTGTGGCCCAGGCACGGTCGAACATGGCGTCCGGAGGCGGTTCGACTACCCCGCCGGCGCCGCGGTCAGGGGAGGCCGGTGTGGCTGGGTCCAACGTGCCATCGCCCATGGGGACGCGGGTCCAACCTCCGCCGCGCCGGGCGGCCTGGGCCCGGTCACGCATGTCGGAGAGGAAGTGCTTCACGGCCCCGAGCAGGAACGATCGGAAACGGCCCCAACCCGGTTGGACCGTGTCGAGTCCCTGTCGGGCCAGGAGACGGGCGAAGAACTCCTGGGTCAGGTCGCGCGCGGCATCCTCCGATTGCCCGGTCCGGCGGATGAACTGGAAGACGGGTTCCCAATAGGCCTGGCAGAGTTCGCCGAGGGCCACGCGTGCCTCGTCGGATTTTCCCCGTGCGCGGAGCACCTGCGTCCAGCGCGTGGTGGCGAATGTCCCACCAGCGCCGGGGGTGATGCCCAAAGGATTCACGCCGCTCCCGCCGGATGCGGGAGATGCGGGGATCGGGGGGCGCGGGACGGCCGCGGAATTCCGAAGGCCGCTTGGGCACTGGGGAGCACCAGGGCCACCGTGCCCGCCAGTTGAAGGAGGATAGCGATCCAGGCGAGGGCGCTTTGCAGCGTGGTGGGGAGGAGCCTTGCCGCATCGTCCTGGAGGCCGATCCACCCGAGGAAGATCAGGTGCATCGAGACCAGCACCAACCCCACCGGCAACGCCACCGCGCGCCAGTACGGGCTGCGGGTCAGGAGGGCGGTGGCGGGAAGAAACAGGAAAACGGCGGTGTTGGAGGAGACCTGGGCGTAGGGGCTTTCGTGGAGCAGACCCTTCTCCGCCACGATGCAGACCAGCCCCGCGACAGCGAGTTCGATGCCGAAGCGCCGCATCCACCGCGGCCCCGGTCCGGCGGCTCGCCGATAGCCTCGCTTCCAGGCGAGCAGGACGCTCAAGCCGACGCTCATCAGGACGGCCGTCCACCAGGCCAAGGACAACCGCGACCCGGGTGAGCGGGCGTTGTCCAGGTGAACCGCCAGCCCCAGCCCCAAAGGCACATACGTGGCCATCCAGATTACCAGACTCGCCATCACGCCGAGCATCGCCCCGCGCAGCCAGCGATCCACCGCCGCCATCGGGGCTTCGCCGCCATCGGCCCCACGGCGGATCTGGAGGTCGAACGGCTCCAACAGGCGTTCCCGATAGGACCACGCCGCGAGGGGAAGCCCGATCGACACGACGAGCACTCCGGCGGCAATCGGGCTCATGATCCCGCCTCCCAGCAAGACAGGGATCAGTCCACCCATGCCCACGAGCGTGATCCGCAGGGTACCCGGCGCCAGCAACACCAGCAGTGCGAGGAGCCCCATCAAGACGAGCGGTTTCATCGACTCAGGAATGCCGGAGGGGCCGGTGGTTGTATGGGGTGGAGGTGTCGGCTGGGATTCGCGCGCCGGGCTCTTAGCCAAAGGTGAAGGGCCTGTCGGGGCAGGGTTCGAATCGGCCGCGGGATGTCCACGGGGCGGCAACCCGAACGCCGGACGGACGCCGGGAGACAGCAAGGTGAGGCAGCCTGCCAGGGGTCCCAAGATCGCGGCGGCGGACAGTACGAGGAGGGCACCGGGGTGGGTCGCCACGAAGGGCGGGGGCCAGGAGTCCGGGAAGGCCGACAACCCCATACCCCCGTCCAAGGTCCTCCTGGCCAAGAACACGAGGTTTACGATGGAGTAGGCGAGCGCCGATGCGTTCAAAGGGAGTGCCATCGCCCGCCAGAGGCGGCTTCGAGTCCACAGAGCCACAGCGATGAGCGCCGCCCAGGACGAGTTGCCCATCACGACGAGACGCGCCCCGTCGGAATGCGTGGTCAGCAATGGGAGGGCGCCAAGCGCCGCGAAGACGAGCATTCCGACCGCCACGCGATGGGCCCGGAGTGGGATCGGCTTCGCGGCCTGGACATTGAGGCGCCTGTTCTCGCGCCACACGAGGAACGCCAGCGGAAGGAGGATTCCCCACAAGGAGACCGTCGTGAGCAGGAGACGGCCGATCGAATGCCACGAGCCGCCATGCACCCAGACCGGGCTTGAAGGCACGTAGATGGATTCGATCAGTAACAACCACACCAGGGACGCGACCACGAAGGCAACGGTTGCCATCATCGCTCGCCTCAACCATGCGTCGATCTCGCGGTTCGCTTTCCCGGCACCTGCGTCCGGCAACCGTTTCGGAAACGCGCCCAGCCAAACCGCCCGCTTGGACCAAATGGCCCACCACCCCAAGGTCGCCACGCCCGCGAGCGCCGCGGCGTAGACGATCCATGACCCAATCGGAAATCCGTTCGAGGTCCAGTTGGCCGGATTCCACAAGCCGGGCACGACGAGCTGCCAACTCCAGCGCCAGGCGGCGGCCTGCTGGAAACTCTCGATCCCAAGCAGCAGGCCCCAGACGATCAGCAGCGCCCATTTCCAAGGGAGGGGCAGGTTCCAGGGCCGGCCCGCAGGCGGCGGTGCCGCGAGGTGCGAGGCATCGCCGCCGACGGATTGCCGCCGGGCCGTTGTCACTCGTTCCACCTCGGTTTGCATCTCCCCCGCCGTCTGCTGACGTAGTTCGCGTTCCTTGGCCAGGGCCCGGAGGACGATGGCATCGACGCGGGCGTCCAGATCGACCTTTTCGGAGGGCGGGGCAAAGCGGCCCAGCGGCAGTTCGCCGGTCAGCAGTTCGTAGAAGACCACCCCGAGCGAATAGATGTCCGCCCGGTGATCGACCTCCGAGGGGTGCTCGATCTGTTCCGGGGCCATGTACTGCGGGGTGCCGAGGGCGGAGCCGGTGGCGGTGAGGGTGCCCTCGACATCCGGTTCCCCCAGCAGTTTGGCAATGCCGAAGTCGGCGATCTTCACCCGGCCGCGGGCGTCGAGGAGGATGTTCTCCGGCTTGATGTCGCGGTGCGTCACCCCGGCGTCGTGAGCGTACTGGAGGGCCTCGCAGATCCGGGGGACCATCCCAAGCGCCTGAGCGGGGGTGAAGCGGCCAGTCCGCATGGCCTGGCGCAGGTTCACGCCGTCCACGTATTCCATCACGAGGTAATGGAACCCGCCGGCCTTGCCGAAGTCGTGAACCGTGACGATTCCGGGATGTCCGAGGCGGGCGAGGGTGCGGGCCTCGCGCTCGAAGCGTTCGGTGAACTCCGGGTCCTCGGCCAGCGCCTCGGGGAGCAGCTTGAGAGCCACCCAGCGGTCGAGCTTCGGTTGGCGGGCCTTGAACACCGCGCCCATGCCGCCCGCACCGATGCACTCGACCATCTCCCACTGGGGAAAGGCGGCCGACACCTGTTCCATGTCCGGCACCGAGGTCTGGCGCCGTCGGGTTGTCGGGCCCGCCTCCGTGGGGAGGGACGCCGCGGCCAGCAGGCAGGCGGGGCACAGTCCCTCGGCGGCATTATGGGGCACCGTCGCACCGCACCTGGGGCATGTTCCGGATGTCGCACGCGTCTCCATACACCCGCTTCCTGAGGAATCCGGGGGCGGACATTACGGGCGATCGTGATCCGGGTGAATCCCATGTTCGGTTTGGATAGGGGTAGGGGTGGCGCTTCGGCGCCACCCCTACCCCTATCCAGAAGGCCCACCGGCGGTTTGGGGAGGCACGGCCCGGATCCAACTGCCTTCGGTGACCATGCCTATGGCCTTGCGATAGGCCATTCTTCCGGCCTGGAATCCCTTCGGGATTGAGAAGATGCTCTCCGCGGGCATCCAGATGGATGCGCTGGTCAGGCTCAATCCGGACGTCGCGGGGCAGTTGTATCCCAGGCGCCATCGTGGCCTCTGGAATCTTCTTTTCGGCGACGGGCACGTGAAGATCCTCAAGCCTCGCCAGGCCTTCGATTGAAACCTCGTGGAGCGGTCCACGTCCGGCCGGGCCGAGCGCCTACTTTCGGCTCCGGGTCGATCCCCCCGCACCCGAGCGCGGCGACACCCTGTCGGTCACCCGCCTCAGGGACTACACCGCGACGGAACTCGCCGCCCTGATCGCCTCGTATGGTGTGCCCGGCATCACCCCGGTTCCGGTGACGGCATGGCGGTTGGTGTACGCCACCGTGGATCCTTTCGGTTTTCCGACCCAGGCATCGGCCCTGGTGGTCACACCCGAGGTCGGCGAGGGGGCCGTTCCGCTCGTCAGCTATCAGCACGGGACTGTCACCCGCCGCGCCGACGTACCGTCCCGCCTGAACGACGAGGCCGACCTCGGCTTGATCCTCGCCGCGGCACGATACCTGGTCGTCATGCCGGATTACCTCGGCCTGGGTGATTCCCCGGGGCGGCATCCCTACCACCATGCCGGCTCGCAAGCCACCGCCGTGGTCGATGCCCTTCGTCCGGACGTCGTCGCGGCGCTCCGGGCCGACCCGGACCATCCGATCCGCCTCGCCCTGCGCGACAATGACCTGCACACCGGTTGGGTGCCCGCGGTCCCGACACGCCTGTACCATTGTGCGGGCGACCGCGATGTTCTCCCGCTCAACACCCAGGTCGCCCTCGCCCACTTCCAGGCTGCCGGCGCCACCCAGGTCACCGCCGTGGACCCCTTTCCCCTGGCCAACCACTCCTTCTGCGCCGCCCTCGCCCTCCTCCAGGCCAAACAATGGTTCGACTCGCTCCGGATCGAACCCTGAATGGAAGGAGGCACGACCGGACCCGCACGGCCATGATCAGCGGTCGGTGATGCGTACCCGATAGAATCGGCGGTCACCGGAGACGTGCGAGAACCCTTGCGCCGTGCCATCGCCCTCCACGTCACCGATTTCAATCCAATCCGCTCCCACCGGATCGGAGGCCGCTTCGACGAAGTACCTCCGGCCGGGTCGGGTTCGAAGCGTCGCCTCGAAGCGGTCCCCCCGCCAAGCCGGCGATTCCAGGCGGCGCTCATCATGCGTGTTAAGGGCGATCAGGACCCTGTCGGAACTGGCCATCACCAAACCGCGGTCATTCGGTAACACGAGCGGCGCCACCAGAATGGAGCTGAGTGTCAACAATGGCCCGGGCTCCGACAGTTGGAAGCTCCCGTCCCATGCGCCGTCCGATTCGATTCGGACCAGGTTCTGGAATTCTTCGGTCACGGGTTCGTCGGAACCCACAAACAGCACCATGCGCCCGTCCGACTGGAGGGCCATGGTGTGGACCTGGAGGGTCGAAGGCCATGGATGACCCAAGGCAAGTTGGAAGAGCGGATCCACCGATCCATCCGGCAATATCCTCACCAGCGGGGGCACCGCCGCCCCCCGAACCCGGCGTGGAACCACGACAAGACGCCCCGCCGCGTCCAGGACCACCGAGTTCACCCCGGTCCAGCCTTCGGTTGCGACGGTTCGAAAAGAGGCATCCTCCGTTCCATCCGGCATAAGCCGCACCACTTCGACCCCCGGGTCCGAGGTGCCTCCAACCCACCACACGACAATCCGCCCGTCGCCCAGCACGACGATGTCGTGCACCGATTTCGTTGGATGGACCTGGGCTCGAAACTCCGGATCGAGAGAACCGTCCGCACGGAGCCGGACCAGGTTCAACCGGTCCGGCGGGCCGGACGACTCCACGAGGGACCCGGCGGCAAGCAGCCCGCCGGCTGCCGTCGCCGCCAAAGCCCCGTACCGGGACGTGGCCGTGTAGGGTCGCATCGCCGGCACAAACCCTGGGTCCACCGACCCATCCTCCCGCACCGCGATCAGTTCGGTCCGCCGCCCAAACTCGGGCACCATGGAAAACGGATACTCCACCTCGGCAACATGCCGCCCGTCGCTGAGCGGCACCCACTTCGTTACATAAACGATGGACGCCGCCCTCGGATCGTCGCGGAGCATGACGAACCCCGGGTCCACCTGCCCATCGGCATGGACTCGAGCCACGTGCCGCGTCGGATGGCCATCGTACGACTCGAACCCGCCGAAGACATGGAACGTCTCCCCCGCGGGCGCGATGCCCGCCAGCCACACCCGCGCGCTCGGAGTCGATTCGCTCAACCCCACCAGCGCGGTATGGAAGGTGGCGTCCGGCGAGCCCGGGTGCGTGGGACCCAGATCCACCGCGACCCGGACCAACGGACTCTCCGCCACCCCGGCGTCGTTGGTGGCTCGAAGCTGGTATGTGCCGGAATGGCCCAGTCGAATGGACCCGAAATCGAGCACCGGCGAGTTCTGCCCCTCGAGCCTTTGACCATCCCGGTACCATCCCGCCCGAACGTCCGTCGCGCTGGCGAGTTCGAAGCCGATTCGGGTCCGTTGGCCTTCCAATGCCGCAAGGTCCGTCGCCCCTCGCCCAAACGCGGGAGGCTCCGGATCGCGATCGCCTCCATGCAGGCGGACGAAGCCCGGAACCGGCTGCCCGTCGGCATGGTGGAACCGCCCGTGCACCATGATGGCACCGTCCGGCTCGACCTGGATCCCGGCCACCCAGACCCGGTCGTCCCATCGAGCGGGTTGTTCCCACGAGGAGCCGCCGTCGATCCCCAGCCGGGCCACGAACCCGGCGTCGATCGTCCCGTCCGCCTTCAACCGCGCCAGCCCCTCGTGCCGGTGGCCGTTCAGATGCGTGAACGAACCGCCCAGGAGAATCGCGCCGTCCTCTTGCACGGCCACCGCGGTCACCCGGTCATCGCAGGCGAGTGTCACCTCCCAGAGCGTCGGCCAGTCTCCTCCGGATCGCATTCGGCGCACTTGGACTTCTCTCCCTCCGCCGCTCATGACCGTCGTGCTTGCCACCAGGACCTCCCCATTCGGCAAGGCCACCCATGCTGCAAACGCACCTTCTGAGGACTCCCCGTTCGGATGTCCATCCGCCTCGAGTTCGGCGAACACGACGCCGCTGACGAGAATGCGTCCGTCTGGACGCCTCGCCGTGGCGGCCATCGTCCCGTAGCGCGACAAGGTCTCGTAGCTCACCGTCACGTTGGTCACGGCTTGCAGCGTTCCGTTGACGTTCGTGGTCGTGATGGTGGTGACGGTCGCTCCCCCGAAGATCGGCCGCAGGTTCTCCGTGAAGTCCACATCCACCACTCCGTCCGCATCCAGTCGCGTGATCGAGGGCGCTCGCTGACCGTTCCATCGGTCGAAGTTCCCGGTCACCACCACGTGTCCGTCCGGTTGCACGAGCAAGCCTTCGACCGACCGACGGTACCCCTGAACATCGGGTGCGGGGAAGGTTGGGTCCGTGGCCCCCGAAGGCTCAAGGCGCACCAAGGCCGGGGATTGCCGGCCTCCGAATTCCGCAAAGGCACCCCCGACGTAAAGCCGCCCATCCCCCGCCAACGCCAGGGCCCGCACTTCGTCGTCCGCACCCGGGCCTGGGACGAATGCCGGATCCAACCGACCCTCCGACTGCAACCGCACCACGCCGTTGCCCTTGGCCAACCACCAGCCTCCGTCCGAGTCGCGGACCACGGCCCGCACCGCCTCGCCGGGGCCCAGGGCGATCTCCGGCCGAAATGAAGGGTCGAACGATCCCGGCCCCGTCGCCGCCCAGACCAACGCCTGGAATCCCCACACGGCTCCGCACCACGCCACGCAGCGCACAAGCCCACCGGGCACACCTCTCCTCGTTACTTGATGATGACTCATGGTTTTCCGTTCTACCGCTTACAGGCGTGAGAGCAACCGGATCTCCGCCACCTTACCTCGCGCGCCAAATCATCACCGCCCCCAGGGGACTCCCCACGGCCAACCCATGGCCGTCCGGGGAAAACTGCACGGAATTCACGGGGCTCGGGCCCCCTCGATCCTCAAGACCTCGCGAAACCCTACGTTCTCATAGATCTCGGAAAGCCAAGTTCGACGAGGCCGAACGAGTGTGGAGCGATGCGACGAGGTCTCACGGATCTCGTCCCTCCGGAGTGCAGCGGTGGGGCGCACTCGGAGGGCGGAGTTCCACAAGGCCCCAGGTTGGTGAAGCCAGGGCACGCCAATGGCGTGCGGGTAATCCAGCCCAGGGCAAGCCCGCGCCAGCGGGCGTCGCCCTGGGAACGACGTCCCCACCCCGCAAGGCACGCCGAAGGTGTGCCGGTGGCCCCGTCCCCGCGCGATGGACGCTTCAACCAGTCAACCCAAACATCTCCCCGCCTGACTCCGTGGGATTCAACGGATCCCTCCTTCACACCGGCCTCTGTCCCGAACGGCTCAAGGCAGGAATCAACAGAGGCTGCTCCTTCACGGCCAGACTCGACTGGCTATCGCGCATCCCAATGAGGCTGGTGGTCCCGATTCCACATCCGTCGCATCCTGTCGTTTCCCATGTCGTACAACTCCCGCTCCTTGAAACTCACCACATGCCCGTCCGCAAACCCCATGTTCCAGTGCCCATGATGTCTCCTGCGGTGCTCATGGTGTGCGCCGGCACCCCTCCCCAGACCCTCTGTTAGAACAAGACGGTGGACGGCTGGGGTGACAAGACCGAACGACAAGGACCAATCTCCAAGCACAGCATCCCCGTAGGCGATCAGGCGACTAGGCGCAGTAATATCCGACTCGGCAATCCCTCGCGTTGGGAATTGTGTAAGTGGTCCGAGCCCATCAATCTGCAGCACCCCCAGTGCACTCAGAAGCCCTACTCCGTGTGTGTTCATGTCGTAGCTTCCGATGGGGGCGTCTCTCGAGTCCATGAACTCTGTCAGTCCCCTGTTCGTCATGCCGCGCACCCCCGGACATCGATATACCGGATCCCTCCACGTCGCAGACAGGTACGGCTCCAGCTTCACGGGCCAGAATTCCCCCCGTCTCCGACCATCGGTGTCCGCAGCCAGGAATTCCCCCCATATCGGATAGCGACCGTAATCTCCGACATACATCGCCGTCGCCAGGCCGATCTGCCTCAAATTGCTCTTGCAACCCGCCGAGTGTGCCGCCCCTTTCGCCCGCGAGAGTGCCGGCAGCAGCAGTGACGCCAGAATCGCAACGATGGCGATCACTACCAGCAATTCAATCAGCGTAAACGCCTGGCATGAACTCCTTCCACGATTATGGGAAATGACTGGCCCGGGGTGCCTGCCCCATCGGATCCGATGGCGAACTTTGGCAGATCCATGGCTCATGAGAGTACTACTGGCGCCTATTGCCTCCCTTTCGTCAAGTCGTTACGAGATGCTCGCAAAGGAGGCGACAGCTCCCGAACCTGACCACGACATGCCCCACTGCGCCCAGCCCATCAGATTCACTGGCACTTCTCCCGGGCCGGATGAGAACCAGGCGTTTGGAATCGTCGTGGATCTGGGTGTCCCTGGAGCCTTGAAGACATCGATTGGGATGATTCTCCGCAAAGCATGGCGTCGCCTCACGTGTCTTTCTGCTGACTTATTGTCCGCACGTCTATCTTGCGGCGGACCGTACCGTCAAGGGGATTCACATAGGATTCTGCAGTTCACGGACAACGATTGTGGTGATGACTCATGTGGCCCGCTTCCATCCGGAGAAGGCGTGAGGTCACCCGGATCCCGGCCACCTTACCTCGTGCGCCAAATGGTGACGTTCCGCAGAGGACTCCCCACGGCCAATCCATGGCCGTCCGGGGAAAACGAGACCGAATCCACGGGGGTCGGGCCGCCCTCGATTCTCAGGACCTCCCGAAACCCTGCCGTCTCGTAGATTCTGAGGTCCCCCAGGCTCTCGCCGGCTGCGACCAGCCGGCTGCCGTCCGGCGAAAAGGCGGCCGTACGGATCGGTTCCTGGAACCCCTCCAGCGTCGCGACCCGGGAACCTGTGATTCGATCCCAGACACTGGCTGCACCCGCCCGGTCCAGGACCAGGATCCACCGTCCATGGGGATCCAGGACCACGCGGTGCGCCCTGCGGACTCCCAATGCGAATGTCGATTTCGCTCCTGTTCCGATCTCGACCGCGGTGGCCGTCCCGTCCGCCGCCACAAAGACGCCCCAGCGTCCGTCGAGTGAGAATCCGGCCGGGGCATTCTGCGAGGGATCGGGTCCTTCCCACCCGTGCACTTCCCGGCCATGGCGATAGTCCCAGGCGTGGAACCGACCTTCGCCGTCGCGGACCACCAGGCGTCCCAGGTCCGGGTGAAGCGCCAGGAGTTCGATGGGCTGGCGGCCCGGCCGGACCTCCCATCGGCGGGTGGTGTTCGTGACCTCCCAAACCGCCACTTCGCCGTCCGGACCCACCTCCGCCAACACGTCGCCCTGCGCCGCAATCAGGACGGCGCCATCCTTCGATCCCAGGTTGAACAAAGGTTCTCCCGGCGTCTCCTGCGCCGGGGACCAATGCCGGACGGCTCCCTCTTCATCCACGGTCAGCACCGACCCGCTCCCCTCGGAGTCCGCGGCCCATCCCCAGGCCCGGGCGGCATCGGGAATGATCTGTGGAGCCGCTGGATCCCTGCCCACGTTATGGGTGTCCCAGGCAAGGATCCGCCCGTCCCGTCCCGCGCTCAGCAGCGTCCGCTGATCCGGCAGCCAGGCGAGGGCCAGAACATCGCTCTCGTGGCCTCGGAGCAAGATCTGGGGCCGGTGCGCGAAGGCTGGAGGCAGGCTTAACCATTCCTGCCTGGGCGGTCGTGGCGCCGCCGAACCGGACCGCCCACGAAGGAGGGGCGGCGGCTCTGGCGCCCGATAGATGTTGAGGCCTGAGATGGCGACCCTCTGGTCTATGCCGGCCGATGCCATCCGCTGGCCGTCCGGTGCGAATCGGATGGCGTTGACCCGGGCGGTGAGAGGCATGCCACCTCCCGAGGACCGGCCGGTTTCCACCAGGCGGAAGTGCACCGTACCCCCCGAAGACCCCCAGCAGACCAGGAAATGACCGTCCGGTGAAAACGCCACCCCGACGTACCGAACGAATTGAGGCGGCTGCGCCCACTCCTCCCGACCGGTGGACAACTCCACCATGCGCACAACACCCTCCGCACTCAGCACCGCGACCCGACGCAGGTCCGTCGTCACCGCCAGATGTTCCGCATCCGCCGCCATGGGCAACGTGCCGCGTTCCCATTCGGACCCATCGGCAGCCGCCCATTTCACCCAGTCGCCGGCGGTCGTCACGGCCAGCAGTGACTCTCCGGAGCGATCGTAGGCCAGGAGCGAGACAGTCGCGTTCAGGCGGCGTTCGAAGACCAACGCCCATGCATCCACATCCCACACCCGAACCCAAGCCCCATCGTGGTCCTGCACCCTGAAGGCCAGGGCACCGCTGGCCGGTGACACCGCCAGCACCGCCGGCAGATCGCCGGTGCTCCAGCGCCCCCGTTCGCGTCGTTCCTCCATCTCCCATACCCCCACCCCGCCTTCCAGCCCCCCGACGGCCAGCCAACCGCCGTCCGGGGAAGGCTCGAGAACCACCACGGCGTCCGGCCATTGGCCGAGGGTGTACCACACCTCGCTCTCGCACGCCTGACGGAGGTGCCACCACTCCCAGCCCCTCAAGTCCAACTCCGGGTGCGCCGGCACATGCGCGTCGAGGATCTGGCGGGCCCGGCCGAAATTGCGGTCCTTGACGGCCATGGACGCGAGATTCATGTCCGCCACATACGCCTGATACCGCGCCGCGCCAGCCATCGCCTCAGCACGCTCGCGCAGCCGTTCCTGATCACGTCGCGCTGCATCGGCCGCCTCCGCCAACCGCCGCTGTTCGAGCCCCTGCCAGATGGCCACCCCCGAGCCCGCCAGCACCGAGAGGGCCAGCAACGTCGCCGCCAGCATGCCCACCCGATGGCGTGCGACGAACTTCCTGGCCCGGTACCCGGCGCTGGGAGGCCTCGCCAGGACCGGTTCCCCCGCCAGGTAACGCCGCACCTCCAGCTCGAGTTCGTTCACGGTGGCGTAGCGCCGGGACCGATCCTTCTCGAGACACTTCATCACGACCCAATCCAGCTCCCCTCGGAGACCGGACAACCCCTCCCGGCATTGGGACGGCCGGGGCGGCACTTCCTCCTGCACCACGCGCTTCAGCTCGACCACATCCAGCCCTGCCAGGCGTTTCGGATCGAAGGGAGGCCGGCCGGTGAGCATCTCGTAGAGAAGCGCGCCCAGTCCGTACACGTCCGTCCGGGTGTCTGCGTCGCCTCCCCCAAAACCCGCCTGTTCCGGACTCATGTACGCCGGCGTTCCCAGGATTGTCGCGATCGAGGTGGCCTGCGGCGATCCGGATCGGCCCGCGTCCAGGGCCTTGGCGATTCCGAAGTCGATGACCTTGGGGACCGCCACGCCCTCGCTCGTCGCCACCAGCACATTCGAGGGTTTCAGGTCCCGATGGATGACGCCCTTCTGATGGGCATGCTGGATCGCCTGACAGACGCCGAGGAACAATCCCAGGCGTTCCGGCAACGTCAGGCCCGCCCGCTCGCAATGCCCGGTGATCCGGAGTCCCTCGACGAACTCCATCACGAAGTAGGGTCGCCCGCCCGCCGACGCCCCCGCGTCCAGGACCCGCGCAATGTGCGGATGATCCATCCATGCCAGGGCCTGTCGCTCCGCCTCGAAACGGGCGATCACGGACCGCGTGTCCATGCCCGGACGGAGGATCTTCAAGGCTACCCGGCGGCGGATGGGTTCCTCCTGATGCGCCTCGTACACCGTCCCGCAGCCCCCCTCCCCCACCACCCGGTCCAGTCGGTACGGACCGATCCGGTCGCCGGGTCGATCCCATACCGGCGGACGGTTCCCGGACTCCCTGGCCGGGGTTCCCGGTTGCCCGATGGCAGGCGATCGCATGAACGCCTCATCCCCATGCCCCCGAATCAATTCCTCCACCGCCGCCCGCAACCGCCCATCCACCCCGCACGCCCGGTCCAGGTACGCCTGCCGTTCCTCCAACGAGGCGCATTCCAGTGCCACCAGGAACACCTCGCGTTCCCGTGCGCCGGGATTCGTGGCATCGTCCTTCATTCGAAACCGTTCACTCTGGAGCAGGCGTGAAACCGTGGTGGATTCCGCCAGGGCGCCTTCCATCCGCCCTCAACCCCGTGGCAACCGATCCCCGATCGCCTTTCTCAGCCACGCCCTCCCGTAGGTCCACATCCGCTCCGCCGTTCGCACCGTCAGGCCCAGCGTCTCGGCCGCCTCGTCCATGGTCATCCCGGCGAAATACCGAAGGCTCACCAATTCGGCGAGGGCCCGATCCTCGATCGCCAGCAGGCCCAGCGCCTCATGCACCGCGAGCACCTCCTCGGCGGGCGCCGCCGTCACCCAATGGTCCTCGCGCAGGATCTCCCGCCCGGCCCGGCTCCCGCGCTTCGCGGCCAGTTTGCGCCGGGCCGATTCGATCAGGATCCGTCGCATCGCCTCCGCCGCCACCGAGAAGAAGTGAACCCGGCTCTCGAACTCCACGCCACCGGCACCCGAAATCCGCAGCCAGGCCTCATGCACCAGCGCCGTCGGCTGCAACGTGTGGTCCGCGTCCTCCCGCGCCATTTTCGACGCCGCCATCCGCTTCAACTCCTCGTACACCAGCCCGATCAATCGCTCCCCGGCCTCCTCGTCGCCCCGTCCCATCGCCTCGATCAGCCGGGTCACGACATGGGTCTCCGGGGCATCGCCAGAAACGTCCGACGACCGCCCGTCCACGTTCGACATGGAAGGCACCGTATTGCCCGAGATCTCCTCCGCAAGCCTCCAATCGCGTCGATTACGGCGGCGGGTCAAGCAGCGACACTTTCAGGCGCATGAAGCGTTTGGGGCGCGCTGCGAGGGCGGTGGTGTCGCGCACGGTGAGGCGGGTCGGCGAGTCCTCGATGCCGAGGGTGTGCGGGGGCCCGGACATCCAGGGACCCGCGAGATCGTCGGCGACCTCGACCCCGTACTGGATGGCGGGATTGCGGGCGCGGCGTTCGACGCTGAGGGCGAGGTGCCGGTCGGCGCCGACGGTCAGCAGGGTGCCGCGAATGAGGTTTGGCGGATCGGGGATGCGGGGGTCGGTGCCGAGCGCGAACTCCATGAGGTTCGAATAGCCGTCGCGATCGTCGTCGTTGTGTTCCCCGGTGACGCCCTGCTCGCGGGCCCATTGTTCGAAGGCGTTGCCGGGGGTGTCCCCGCCCTGGAGGGTGACGGTGGCGGCATCGGGACTGCCGACGAGGTAGTGGGAGGCGGGGGAGAGGGTGAGGATCGCGGTGGCGTCGCCGACGCGCCCGGTGTTGGCGAAGGCCAGGATGCTCACGGTGGTGGTGGCGGCCCCGGCGGGGAAGGTGGCGGTCAGCGGCACGCCGAAGTAATCGACCCCGTTGCGCGCGGTGCCGGTGAGGAGGAACGACACCGGCAGGGACCGGTCCGCGCTGCCCGTGCGGGTGAGGGTGAACCGTCCCAGGGTGCTGCTGCCCGGGGCGGTGACGGGAATGGTGGCGGCCACGCGGACTTCGGGGAGGCCGGCGAAGGTGCCGCGTCGATACACGGCACCGATCAGGGGGCCGGCCGCGTTGCCGGTGAGGGTCGGGCTGGCATCACCGCTGAAGGACAGGCCGTCCGGGGTGACTCCGATGGTGCCGATGATGGCATGGCTGAAGAAGGCGCCATTGAAGAAGTAGTCGGTGAAATAGAGGACGGAGTCGTCGCCGTTCAGCCGGGGATAGCCGACTCCGAGGGTGCTGTTGACCGTGAACAGCGCCCCGATGCGACCGCTGACGACGTCCATGCCGTAGAGGGTGGAGGTGGCGTTGGCGGGGTTCTGGGCTTCGAAGACCAGGCGGTGGTTGTGAATGTGGCCGAGGGCGGGATTGCCGATGTTGAGGCCCGGGATGGGGCGGACCACCTCGAATTCAAGGCCGGTGGTGCGGTCGATGACGTAGATGCTCCAGTTGTCGAACACGCTGCCGTCGCTGAAGCGGAGGCGGTTGAGGGCATCGTAGTAGAGGAAGTTGCCGTCGATCGAGAAGTCGAGGGAATCGCCGTAGAGGACCGTGGCCAGGGAACCGCCGTCGAGGGTGGGCGCGAGGAGGTTGTAGGTTTCGACGTGGGAGGTGCCGAGCCGGATGACATTGATCTGGTTCCGTGGCTGGCCAAAGGCATCGCGCAGGATGATGGCAGCCCACTGGCCATCGGAGGACATGCCGACGGACCAGACCTGGCCCACGAAGCCGAGGCTTTGGCCCTGGCCGGTCTGGGTGTTGACGAGGGCGATGTCGTTGTTGGCGGTGACCACCATGACGGCAGAGCCGTCGCCCATGAGCGCGGGTCGCTTTCCGGGGGCCATGGCGACGCCGGGGGACAACACGACCCCGCTGACGGGATCGCCCAGGGCGGCCTCGCGCCGGGCGAGAAAGGTGAGGCCGTTCAAGGCATCGACATAGGTGAACACAAGGGCGTCCGGTCCCTGGATGGTGGGGATCGGGGTGGGGCCCGGAGTGGGCGACTGGTCGAAGATCTCGACGGCGTTGAAGGCCTCGCCGGTGCGGATGGCCTCGGGGGAGCCGGGTCCGAAGAGTTCGATGGCGGATTGAACGCAGGCCCAGCGGCAATCGATGAACTGGGACTGCTGCTGGAGCTTGGTGGTGAGGGCGCGGTAGAAGATGCGTTCCGCGCGGGCGATGCCGATCGCGTCGGGGAGTCCTTCGGCAAGCTGGTAGTAGGCGTGGTTGATGATGCTGCTGTTGAAGTGCACTCCGCCGTTGTTGCGTCCCGGAAAGCGGTCGAGGAACGGATCGTTGGGGGTGATGAACTGACTCATCCGGGCGGGGAAGCGCCGTCCGTCGGCGATGATGAAGGACTGCGGGTCACGCATGTTGCGAATGCGGCGGGACATCTGCGAGCCGAGCTGCCAGTCGGTCTGGCCGCGGTGAAAGGCCTCGGCCGATTCGCCGAGGATGTCGGAGAAGGCCTCGTTCATGGCGCCGGATTGATCGCGGTAGATGAGCCCGGCGGTGCGCTCGGTCACGCCGTGCGCCATTTCGTGCCCGACGAAATCCAGCGAATCGGCCCAGGCATCGCCGCTGCCCAGGGTGATGACGCCCTGGTGCCAGAAGGCGTTGTCCACCGGCACGTTCACGATGCCGATGATGGTGCCGCCCTGGCCGTCGATGGAATTGCGCTGGTGCCGCTGGAGAAAGTAGTCGTGCACGATGGAGAGGTTGAAGGCGGCACTGACGCCCGCCGCGGGGAACCCGCCGGTCGCGCTGGCGGAGGCGACCACCTCGGGCGCGTAGGCATCGGGGTTCTGGGCCGGATCCACGCCCCTGGCATCGAGGATGACGATGCCGCCGAAGGTGGTGCCCGGGCTGGGGGGGGTTGAACGGGCGGCGTCGAACATCGGCTTGGTGGCATCGACCAGGTGAAACCGGTTGTCCCGTGACCAGAGGTTCAGGGGCCGCACCTGTCCGCCCATGTCGATGCCGCTGCCCTGGACCACGGCGGTGCAGACCTGGTTCATCGAGTCGAGGATGGCGCCCGAAGTGGCGTCCACCACCACCTGCCAGTGGGCCAGGGGCGAGGCATGGAGATCAACTTTGTAGGCGAGTTGGATGGGACCTTCGGCGGGGGCGTGAAGGATGAGTTCCTGACTTTCGATCGGGGCCACCGGATCGAGGCCAAGGCTGCGGCGCGCCAGATCGGCGGCGAGACCCGGATCGATGCCGGGCTCGAGTGTCACCTGTTCCGGGGTCGGAACATAGGCGCCGGCGACCCAGTGCGCGTGCCCGGCGGGATCGACCTGCACGGTAAGACTGGCGGGCCAGACTCTGAGGCCCTGGTACTGCTGTTCGTACCGGATCTGCGTGTAACCCAGGTCGTCCCGAACCTCCCGCACGGCCGCGAGTTCCACGATGGGATCGGCGACCAACAGCAGATCGCGGTTGCGTTCGAGAAACCTCGAGGCGGTGGTCGCCGCCAGGGATTGGCCCGGATCCGGCCGCCCGGCGGGGGGTTCCAGCGAAAGGCCTTCGAGGAGGCGGAGGGTGTTGTTCCGCGCGTTGCCGCGCACCTCCAACTGTTTGCCGCTGCGCCAGCGGAGTTCGGCGAGGCGTGCGAGCTGGGCTTCGGTGAACCGGGCGGGAGGCGGCACCAGATCCGGGCGCGGGTGGTCGGGATTCGGAACCGGCGGCAATGCGGGCGCGGGATCCAAATCCGCGCGATCCCTGTCAGCGAAGGCCGCCGCGAGCCGTCGGGCGAGGACCTGGGCGTGCGGGTCCGGTGCGGTCCGCGCCGGGACGCCGCCGGGCCCCGTCAGCGGGCTGCCGTTCGTCAACGCGGTGCCACCCATCCACGCCAGGTTCGGGCCGGCGGGCGATCCGCCGGGGACGCTTTGGAATCGGCCCGGGTCGAGGCCGGCATCGTGAGCCGGTTGCAGGCGATCCGGCCCGTTGAGAAACACCAGTCCGGCGAGCAGCACGCCACGCAGCAGACGTCGCGACCACGACGGGGCGGAACCTGGCCGCAGGGGCGATGGTATTGGAGCTGACGTTGGATCCGGTTCCGAAGAAGTCCGATGCGTTCCCGCGGGCATGCTTCCTCATGCTAGGCCGTGAGGGGCCTGCGCCAAGACGAATCCTGGAGTGACCTTGCAGAGAGGTGCATCCGGGAGTTGCGGGGAGAGGTGCGAGCTTCGCGATGTGTGGAATCGGAGGGCCGAGCTCTGCGAGGCCGCAACGATGTGGAGCGCTGGGTTGAGGACTCGCGGAGCTCGACCCTCCTGTAACGGTTGGGTGTACACGCTTCAGCGTGTGCCTCTCAAACCACCCCGACACGCTAAAGCGTGCACACCCAACGAAGGGCGGCTGACTCTGTGCCCCCGCTTCCCGTCCCACCAGGACGGTTGGGTGTACACGCTTCAGCGTGTGCCTCTCAAACCACCCGACACGCTAAAGCGTGTACACCCAACACAGGGCGGCCGACCCTGTGACCCCGCTTCCCATCCTGCCAGAACGGTTGGGTGTACACGCTTCAGCGTGTGCCTCTCAAACCACCCGACACGCTAAAGCGTGCACACCCAACACAGAGCGGCCGACCCTGTGACCCCGCTTCCCGTCCCACCAGGACGGTTGGGTGTACACGCTTCAGCGTGAGCCTCCCAATCCACTCGACACGCTAGAGCGTGCACACCCAACGAAGGGCGGCTGACCTTGTGCCCCGCTTCCCGTCCCGCCGGGGTGAAGGGTCTCAGACCAGGAGGGAGGTGACCACGTGGCCGTGGACGTCGGTGAGGCGGAAGTGGCGTCCCTGAAACCGGTAGGTGAGGCGTTCGTGGTCGATGCCGAGGAGATGGAGGAGGGTCGCCTGGAAGTCGTGCACATGGACGGGGTCGCGGACGACGTTCATGCCGAGGTCGTCGGTTTCGCCGTAGGTGTGTCCGGGTTTGACCCCGCCGCCGGCGAGCCAGGACGTGAAGGCGTAGGGGTGATGATCGCGGCCCCAGCGGGGGCGGTCGTCAAGGTTGCCCTGGAGGAAGGGGGTGCGCCCGAACTCGCCGCCCCAGACGACGAGGGTGTCGTCGAGGAGACCGCGCTGTTTGAGGTCGGTGACGAGTCCGGCGGACGGCTGGTCGGTGTCACGGCACTGGGTGTAGAGCTCGGTGGTGAGGCTGTTGTGCTGGTCCCAGCCGGCGTGCATGACCTGGACACAGCGGACGCCGCGTTCGATGAGGCGCCGGGCCATGAGGCAGTTGTAGGCGTAGGTGCCCTGTTCGCGGACGGCGGGGCCGTAGAGGTCGAGGACGGATTGCGGCTCGTCGGAGAGATCGGTGAGTTCCGGGACGCTGGTCTGCATGCGGAACGCCATCTCGTACTGGGCGATGCGGGTGGCGATTTCGGGGTCGCCGTGGTCGCGGAGCTTGAGGTGGTTGAGTTCGGCGAGGTCATCAAGCATGGCGCGCCGGGTGGCGGGGTCGAGGCCGGCGGGGTTGCCGAGGTAAAGGACGGGTTCGCCGCTGCCGCGGAACTTCACGCCCTGATAGCGGGAGGGGAGGAAACCGGAGCCCCAGTAGAAGTCGTAGAAGATCTGTCCGCAGGTGGTGCCTTTGCTGACGGACGTCATGACGACGTAGGCGGGGAGGTTTTCGTTGTCGCTGCCGAGGCCGTAGGTGAGCCAGGCGCCGAGGGCGGGGCGTCCGGGAAGTTCGGCGCCGCTGAGGAGCAGGGAGATGCCCGGGGCGTGGTTGACGGAATCGGTGTGGAGGCTCTTGACGAAGCAGAGGTCATCGACGATGCGGGCCGTGTGGGGGAGGAACTCGCTGACCCAGGCGCCGCACTGGCCGTGCTGGTGGAAGGGTTCGACAGGGGCGAGGAGGAGCTTGCCATCGGGCTTGCCGGTCATGGTGCTGAACCGTTTCCCGGCGACATAGGCGTCGGGGACGGGCCGGCCATGGAGTTCGCGAAGGCGTGGCTTGTAGTCGAAGAGATCGACGTGGGTGGGGGCGCCATTCTGGAAGAGGTAGATGACGCGGCGGGCGCGGGGGGCGTGGTGCGGGAGGCCGGGAAGCGGCATGGGCCTTCCGGCGGGGTCCGTGGGGCGGGGCGACGGGTCGGCGAGGAGCCGGTCGCGACCGAGGAGCCGGGCGAGGGAGGCCATGCCGAGGGCGGTGGCCGAGCGGGTGAGGAAGGTGCGGCGCGCCAGGAGGCGGTGGTGTTCGGCGACGGGATGGGAGGGGAGGCTCATTCCTTGTTCAGGGCTTCGTCGAGGTTGAGGACGGTATGGCAGAGGAGGGTCCAGGCGGCGAGTTCGACCGGATCGAGGGCGGGATCGCGGGGGGCTTCGCCGACGTCGAGCAGGGCGGCGGCGGCGACGGGATCGGCGGCGTAATGGCGGCGGTGCCGGTGCAGGGCGCGGAGGAGGATCTCGCGTTCGGAGGGCTGGGCGGCGCGGGCCAGGACCCGCCGTGAGGCGAGATCGATGCGGTCGGGGTCGCTGTGCGCCGCGAGCAGGACGTTCCCGGCCAGCACACGGGCGGCTTCGAGGTAGGCGATGTCGTTGAGGGTCAGAAGCGCGTGGAGGGGGACATTGGTGCGCGGGGTCTTGACGGTGCAGACCTGGCGGCTGGCGACATCGAAGAACATCGTGGGTGCGACGATGCGGCGCCAGAAGACGTAGAGGCTGCGGCGGTAGAGGTCGGCGCCGTGGTCCTGGCGGTACTTCTTGTTCCCGAAGGTGACCTCCTCCCAGACGCCGGGCGGCTGGTAGGGATGAACGGGCGGACCGCCGACCGCGTCGCCCAGCAGGCCGGCGGCGGCAAGGGCGGCGTCGCGGATCATCCAAGAGGGCAGGCGGTGGCGCGGGGCGCGGGCGAGAAGGCGGTTTTCCGGATCCCGCTCATGGAGTTCGGGGGTGACCTTCGAGGACTGGCGGTAGGCGGCGCTGGTGACCATGAGGCGGACCAGGCGTTTCACATCCCAGCCGCTGGCCACGAACTCGGTGGCCAGCCAGTCGAGAAGCTCCGGGTGAACGGGCGGCTCCCCCTGGACGCCGAAGTCCTCGGAGGTGCGAACCAGGCCGATTCCGAAGAACGTCTGCCAGAAGCGGTTCACCGTGACCCGGGCGGTGAGGGGATGCTCCGGATGAACCAGCCAGCGGGCGAGGTCGAGGCGGTCGGAGGGAGGCGGTTCGTCGCCACGGGTCAGGGTGGCGGGGTAGGCCATGGGGACTTCGACGGTGGGGCTCAGATAACTGCCGCGATCGAGGAGGTGGGTGGTGCGGGGCTCCGGCAGGTCCTCCATGACCATCACGCGGGGGATCGAACGCGAGGCGGCATCGCGTTCCTGCCGCACCTGGCGCAGGGCCTCGAGCTGGGCGGCGTAGTCCGGATCGTCGGTGCGCCAGTGACCGGCCAGTTTCTCGAGGCGTCCCGGGTCGCGGTCGGGAGGCGCGCTGCGGAGGATGTCGAGGATTTCACGGGGAAGACCTTCCGCCTTGGGCGAGGTGTGGGCCGGTTGACCGGCGTCGCGGGGGAACCGTTCCGATTCGAGGGCGGCGACGGTGGCGGCGACGGCGGCCAGATGGGCGTTGGCCGCGGCGAGGCGCCGCGTCTGTTCCGGGGTGGGGACCTCGAGCACGGGCGGCGTCTGGGGACTGCCGCCACTGCCGTCCACGCGGGTCCGGTCGAAGAAGGCAAAGAGGCTGAAATAATCCTGCTGGGAGTAGGGGTCGTACTTGTGATCGTGGCACCGGGAGCAGTTGAAGGTGGCGCCCAGCCAGACGGTGGCCACGGTCTCGGTCTGGTCGAAGAGATACTCGATGCGGTTTTCCTCGGCGATGCGCCCTCCCTCGCCATTGATCATGTGATTACGGAGAAAGCCGGTGGCGAGGCGCTGTTCGTGGGTGGGATCGGGAAGGCGGTCGCCGGCGATCTGCCAGACCGTGAAGGTGTCGTAGGGGAGATTGCGGTTGAAGGCCTCCACCACCCAGTCGCGCCAGGGCCACATGGTGCGTTCGGCGTCGCCCTGGTACCCGTTGGAATCGGCGTAACGGGCCGCTTCGAGCCACTCCCAGGCCATGCGCTCGCCGTAGCGGGGCGAGGCGAGCAGCCGATCCACCAGGCGCTCGTAGGCGTTCGGATGGGGATCGGCGACAAAGGATCCAATGTCTTCCGGGGAGGGCGGCAGCCCGGTGAGATCGAGGGTGACCCGCCGGATGAGCGTGGCACGGGGAGCCTCGGGCGAAGGGCTCAGTCCTTCGCGGGCGAGGCGGTGCTGGAGGAAGGCGTCGATGGGATTGCGATCGGCGGGCGTCGCGGGGGGCAGCGGCGGGCGGCGCGGCGTCTCGAAGGCCCAATGCCGGCTCCACGGGGCCCCTTCATCGATCCAGCGGCGGAGCAGCGCGACCTGCCCGGGGGTGACCTTCCGCGGGGACTGCGGCGGCGGCATGACTTCATCGGGGTCATCGCTGGTGAGCCGGCGAATGATCTCGCTGCCTTCGCTGTCGCCGGGAACCACGGCGTACTCGCGGCTTCGTCCGCGGTCGAGAGCACCTTCCCGCGTGTCGAGGCGGAGCCTTCCCTTGCGGGCGTTCTCGTCGGGGCCATGGCAGGTGAAGCAGTGGTCCGACAGGATGGGCCGGATGTCGCGATTGAAGTCGATGGGGACCGGCTCCGCGCCACAGACGGCAACGCCGGCAAGAACCCCGGCAAGAACCCCGGCCAGGCTGACGGACAAGAGCGCCCTGGGGAGGAGGGGGCGACGCCGGGTGAACATGGGCGACACTTATATCGCGGGGACCGGGGTTGTCAGGTCGCAAATCCCCGCTGGTGGAGCGAGCCGGTCATCCCGGAGTTGTGGGTAGAGGTGCGAACTTCGCGAAGCGTCGCCTCGGAGGGCAGGGAGCTGAAGCCTGAAGCCTGAAGCCTGAGGCCTGAAGCCTGAAACCTGAGGCCTGAAGCCTGAGACCTGAGACCTGAGACCTGAAACCTGAGACCTGAGACCTGAGACCTGAGACCTGAGACCTGAGATCTGAGACCTGAGATGCGGTTCCCGTGCGGAATGGGAGGTCCGGGCAGGATCGAACCCATCGGGCCGGTCCAATGGCGGCGCTCGAAACGGTGTGCCTGCGGGATCGAGGACGAGTACCGCCCTTCGGGCTGAGTATGAGTCCCCATGAGGGATGGCTCGGGCGAATTCCAAAAATCTGAGATGCGCCCCCCTGCTTCACTCCGGGCGGGAAGGCTTTGACGGGTCTGGATTGAGAAGGTAAGGACGGGGACATGGACTTCTCCCGATGGGCCTGCGTGATGGTGGCGTGTGGACTGGGACAAACGGTGTGGGGGGCGGATGCTCCGCGGCCAACGCGACCCTCCCGACCGCCGGTGGTGGTGTCGCCGGAGGTGCATGCCGACGGGCGGGTGACGCTGCGGTTGCTGGCACCGCGGGCGCAGGAGGTGGAAGCGACGGGTCCGTGGGGCTCGGGGCGGACGCCGTTGACCCGGGAGGAGAACGGGGTGTGGAGCATCACGGTGGGGCCCGTGGTGCCCGGGGTGCATGAGTACAGTTTTCAGGTGGACGGGATGACCTTACTGGATCCGGCCAACCCGGCGATCAAGCCAATGCGGCAACCGCGGACGAGCATTCTGCACCTTCCGGGGAATCCGCCTTTGATCCACGACTTCCGGGACGTCCCGCATGGCACGGTGCACCACCACACCTACTGGTCGAAGTCCCTGGGGCGCCCCCGGGAACTGGTGGTGTACACACCGCCGGGGTACGAGAGGGAATCGAACCGCCGATACCCGGTGCTGTATTTGTTCCACGGGTCCGGCGACACCCAGGCGACCTGGACGGTCCATGGCAAGGCGCACTGGATTCTCGACAACCTGCTGGCCGAAGAAAAGGCGCGCCCGATGGTGGTGGCCATGCTGGACGGGCACGCTGTGGTGCGGCCGGGGGCGTGGGGGACCAATTCGGCGGCGTTCGAGCGGGACCTGGTCGAAGACGCGCTGCCCTATGTCGAGGAACGGTACCGGGTGGCGACCGACGCCGCGGGGCGGGCCATTGCGGGATTGAGCATGGGCGGGGAACAATCGTTGCGCATCGGATTGAACCGGTACGATCAGTTCGCCTGGATTGCGGGCTTCAGCTCAGCGGCACCGGGGAAGGAATCCATCGGGCGGGCGCTGTCGGAACCGCAGGCGGCGAATGAGGCGATCCGGCTGCTGTGGATCGGGTGCGGCAAGGACGATTTTCTCCTCGATCGCAACGAAGCCCTCATCGAGGCGCTGAAGGCGGCGGGGGTGCGCCATGAGTGGCATCTGACGGAAGGCAACCATAGCTGGCCGGTCTGGCGCCGGTATCTCGCGGAGTTGTATCCGCGGCTGTTCCGATAGGCGCGGAGCATCGCCCCGGAGGGCCGCAGTGCCTCCCGGCGTCGTCGGTAGAGGTGCGAACTTCGCGAAGCGTCGCTTCGGAGGGCCGGGTTCCATGAGGCCGCAATGGACTGGAGCGTTGGGTTGAGGACTCGCGGAGCTCGTCCCTCCGATGCGTTGCCTCCTTACCCGCAATTTCGGGATGCACCGCCGGCATGCCAGTTGCCGGCAGTTGTCTTGAGTATTGGCCACCGATCCGAAAGGCTCGCCCGCACTCGACGGGTCATTCCCACCCGTTCACCAGGAAACCATAAAGGTCCCGCATGAAGACCATTCTTCGGGTGACCACGCTGCGATGGGCTTTGGCCGTAAGTGCTCTTCTTCCGGTGGGGTTGCCGGCTGAGATTCCGCTCCCGGCGATCGACCGCGCCTCATGGATCTGGGGCGATTCACAGACGGACTCTTGCCAGCTCCGCGTCACCTTCCGACTCGAACGCCTGCCCGCCGCCGGGACAGTGCTGATCACGGCCGACAACGGATACGAACTCTACGTGAACGGCGCACTTGTCGGTTACGACATTGGGCCCGGCTCGGAAGTCTGGAGTTCCATCGAGCGGTGGGATATCCGGGAGCATCTGCTTCCCGGGCGGAATGTCCTGGGCATTCGCGGCATCCGCCTGGGGGGAAGCCGAGGCGTCATCGCGGCCTTGCGGGTGGAACGGGATGGAGCGGAACCCCTGGCGTTGGTGACCGATTCGAACTGGCGGACCGCTTCCGAGGGCGAACCCGGGGCTTACTCGAAGCCGGACTTCGTGGAAGACGATGCCTGGGTCTCCGCCACGGTGCTGGGTCCGATGGGGATGGCGCCGTGGGGCAGACTCGAGTATGCGGGGTCCACCGGCGGCCGGCGCCTGGGAGTTCTGCCGGTCCGATGGGCGGCGCGTCCGGCCGGGTCGGACTTTGCCTGGCCCTCGGCCATCGCCTTCCTGGCCGACGATTGCAGCGTCTATGTGCCGCTCAACGGGGATGCGTGGGGAGTATGCTTTCGGATCGGCGACTGGACGCGGGCCTACACGATGTTCGATCTGCCCTGTCCTTCGAAGATCGGGCGGCGGCTGTGTGTGCTGGATCCGGTCGGACCGGGGGCGCGGCCGCGGGTGCTGACGGATGCCGGCCGGGGCGCCATCGGATCACCCAGCGCCAGTTATGACGGGAGATCCATTCTGCTCGCCATGGCCCCTGAGGGCGCCCGTTTCTTTCACATCCACCGTGTTCCGGTGGATGGCGGGCCGCCGCAACAGCTCACCCATGGCCCCTTCCATGACATCGATCCGGCGGAACTGCCCGATGGCCGGATCGTCTTTGCCTCGACCCGGATCGGCACCTTCGAGGAGTACCATGCGGCGCCAGCCCGCGCCCTGTTCGTCATGCAAGCCGACGGAAGCCAGATCCGGTCCATCACCCACACCCCGATCTTCGACAACGAACCGAGGGTGATGGCCGACGGTCGCATCGCGTTTGTCCGGAGCGACAATTTCTTCGGTCGGGCCAAGGTCGAGACCACGATTCACGCCATCCGACCCGATGGAACGACGGGCATGACCTTGTTCGGGGCGGATGTGGGGGCGGTGTACGGGGTGCGGTTGCGGCTGCTGGGTTATGGGAGTCCGGCGCCATTGCCTGACGGACGGATGGCGTTTCTCTCCAACCACGGCAATTACGTGGGTCAACCCGGTGAGCCGGAGTCATCGTTCCACCGGCTGCCGGACGGCCTGGGCGAGGTGGCGCCGCTGCCGGAGGGTCGGCTGCTGGCCACCCTGCTGCATCATGACGCCGCGGATCGGCGTCCGCGGGTGCTGGCGGTACTGGATCCGGCCGGCAACCATCTCACGGAGATCTACACCTCCCCGGAGACACCCATTCATTCCCCGGTGTCTCTGGGAGCGCGGCAACGGCCGCCGGTGCTGACCGAGAGCGTCAACCCTGCCCGCGCCGGCGCGCCGGGTGCCACGGGTTTCCTCTACGCCCAGGACGTGCGCATCACCCGGAAGACCGACGCCGACTGGGACCAGATCCGCGCCATCCGGGTGCTCCGGTCCCGGGGCGTGAGCATGCGTTCCTCCCACTGGGATTTCGTCCATCAGGGCAAGGAGGTGATCGAACTGGGCACGGTCCCGATCGGACCCGACGGGTCGTTCTCAGTGGAAGTGCCGGCCGACGTGCCGATCGCGCTGCAGGCGGTCGATGCCGAAGGCCGGTCGGAATTGAACGAGATGTCGTGGACGTATGTCCGGCCGGGCGAGATCCGCTCCTGCGTGGGATGTCACGAACCGCGAGGGACGGCGCCGCCGATGGATCGCTGTCTGCCGGACGCCTTTCGCACCCGCCCGTTGAGGCTGCTTGACCAGGGCGAACCCCATCGGTTCCGCGGCAACAACCCGGGCACCTCCGGCATGATGGATCTGCAGTTCGAACGCTTCCGGGAGATCGCGTCGCTCAACCTCTACCGGGATGGCCTGGACACGCCGGCATCCGGACGCGAGGAGGTTTCCGCCTGGATCGCGAAACTGGAGGGTTCCGACCCGGCCCTGCGGATTTCCGCCGCCCAGCGTCTTGGCCTGTTCCGTGACCGTTCGGCGGCGCCGGCCCTCGCTGTTGCGCTGCGGGATCCCGTTCGCGAACTGCGCGTGGCCGCCGCCATGGCATTGGCGGCCTGCGGCACCCGGGACAGCGTGTCCGCACTGCTGGCGCTGCTGGGCGACCCGGATCCCAACGCGGCCCAGGCCGCCGAGGTGGCCTTGGAGAACCTCACCGGTCATCGGGTGCCGGTCGAGGTTCCTGCCACCCGGGACGCGCGGGCGCACCAGGCTGGCATCTGGCGCGCCTGGCTCGACGCCGGCACCTGGACCGAGCGCGAGCAGGCCCTGATCGATCGGATCGACAGCCCGGATCGTGCGGTACAGCGACGGGCGATCGTGACGTTGGGGCACCTTGGCGGCGACGCGGCACGTTCGGCCCTGCGCGCCTATGTGGCCCGGGAGAAGGACCGCAATCCCTATCCGCGCTTCACGGGAAACAACCGGACGGATCAATTCACGTTCGATGCGCGATCGCCGCTGAATCCGCGGACGTTGCAGGCGGCCACGCGGGCTCTCGGGTTTCTGCGGGACACCGGGGCCATTCCGTTGTTGGTCGAGATCCTCGACACGCACATCCAACCCGAGACGGGCAATCTGTTCCTGGCGGAGACGGCGGTGGAAGCCCTGGGCTGGATTGGCACTCCCGAGGCCGAAGCGGTCCTGATCGACACCTTTGCGCGGCTTGGGCCCTATGTGAACTACGTCGGCTGGTACAGCGATCACGAGGCGCTCTATGCGTGTCATGCCTCGCCCATTCATGCGCGGGTCATCGAGGCCCTGGACCGGATCGGGAGCACCCGTGCCGGCCCCATTGTGCCGGCGATCCTCCGGTCGATTCCCACCGATCCCGACCGCGCCCTCTTTCTCGAGACGGATACCTACGAGTTGCTGGCCGGGCGTGTGATCCGGCGCAGCGGCCGCGGTGACGAACTGCTGGGGACCTGTCTGGCGGTGTTGGGCGAAACGGGTTCGCCGGCGTCCCCGGACCTACAGGAAGCCCTTGGCGCCACCTTCAATGCCTGGGCGGGCCATCCCTGTCCCGAGAACCGCGCCGCGCAACTGCTCGCGACGGTCTGTCGCGATCGCCGTTATGTGCCGGCCATCCTGGACACCTACCGCCGTTACCGGGCGAAACCGGAGGAAACCTTCGTCCGGGCTTTGAACCATCCCCAGACCTTTCAAGTCAGGTTGCCGCATCGTCACTGGGTGCTGCTTTATCTGGGCCGGGCGCTGGGGAATCTGGGGGATCCTTCGGCGATCGAAACCCTGGTGGGGTCGCTGGGCCATGAACTGAACGAAGCACGGCACGGCCGGCCCGATCCGGCCGAGCCGAACATCCACCTTCTGCAGATGGAGGCCACCCCGTGCTGGCGCGCGGCGGCGGCCTGGGCGCTGGGGCGGATTGGCGATGCCCGGGCGGTCTCCCCATTGCTGGCGGTGGTGGGCAATCTCGACAACGCCGTCGATACGCGTTACGCGGCCGCGGAAGCCCTGGGCCGGATTGCGGACCCAGGGAGTATCCCGGCGATTCGATTGCTGGCAGCCGACTACCCCGAAGTCTCCACCCGCCGCAAACTGCTCGAGGCCTGTCCGTGAACGCCGCGGCGTGGCGAACGGGTGGCAGGCAGGCACTCTCAGGGTCGGCGCGAAACCGGCGGTGACGGGTTCGATGAACGGGTGACTTCCAGGCCGCCATCGAAGCGGACCGCGATCTCCACGGCGGCAGGCGGAATGGGCGATTCGGCAATCCGGCCGCCGGGCCAGCGGATCCAGATGGCATCGGGAGGCGTGCCATCGGGGAGGGCGAGGACCTGGACCGCGCTGTTCTGCGAATGGAACCCGCTTCCCGCCTGGACCTCCCGGACGGCACCGCGCCGGGTTCCGGCCTGAAGCCGGATCTGGGCACCGATGCCATCGGGATTGCCGGCTGGACCGCGCAACCGGACCCGCAATCCCGGCGTGGCGGCCACATTGCGAAAGAGCCGCACGGTGTCCCGGTTGCGGCCGACCGCCAGGTCCAGGCGTCCGTCGCCGTCGAAATCGGCCACCGCGGCACCGCGCTGATCGCCTTCGATGCGGATGCCGCTTTCGCGGGCGGAGACCGGATCCAGGCCGCCGCGACCGTCATTGACGAGGAGGAGTCCGAGTCCCGCGTCGGCGGGTGTCTCGCTGGGGGCCAGGGCGGAGGTGTTCTGGGCGAGGAAGACATCCTCGAATCCGTTGCCGGTGACGTCGGCGATGGTGACGCCAAAGGCAGGCGCCCATTGGGCCTGGGCGGGTAGAGGTTCGGCGACAAACCGGCCACCGCGTCGGCGGAAGACGGTGGACTCGAGGTGGGTCACTTCGAGGACACCGGCGCGGGCGGCGGCGTCGCCGAGGATTTCGCCGATGCCGGCTCCGGCATAGGAGGCGTAGGTCGGGAACCGTTGCTGGAGCGACGGCAGGGCGTTCCGGGCCCAGTTGAGGGTGAGATCGGGGACCTCCCTGCCAACGACCGGATCGAAGCGGGCCTCGAGGAGATCGATGGTTCCGTTGCCGTCGAAGTCACCGTAGTACAACCGGCGGGGTCGGTCCGGGCTGGCGCGAAAGGCGGTGTTGAGACCCCAGTTGGAGGCGACGAGTTCGAGTTGACCGTCGCCATTGAGATCGCCGGAGGCCACCCCGGCCCACCAACCGCGATGGTTGCCGAAGCCCCAGTCGTCGGTGACCTCCTCGAACTGTCCGTCCCGTCGTTGGAAGACGCGCAGGGGCGAGGCGTCCGCCGCCAGGACGAGTTCAGGAAAACCGTCGCCGTCGAGATCGGTGAACAGGGCGGCACTGATGTTGGCCAGACCTTCCCACCGCTGCACCGGGGTGAAGCGACCCTGGTCGTTGCGGTAGAGAATCGACTCGGGGGGATGCGGGTAGCGACCGGGAATCGCGCGCCCCCCGACGAAGAGATCCAGGTCGCCGTCGCCGTCGATGTCGGCCAACGCCAGCGGTCCGCAGGCGAAGGTGTGACCGGGGAAGTTGTCGCCGGCGGCGCGTCGTTCGAAATCGTAGAGGCGGACGAGTCCGGCGTTGGTGGAGCCGTCGCGATAGTTGGAGGCGCCGGCCAGAAGAAGGCTGCCCACGCCGAGGACCGTCGTCTGGTCACAGAGGAGCGGGCGATGAAAGGGGGGATCGACGACGCGCTCGAACCGCGTTCCCCCAAGGTTCCGCAGGACTATCGGGAGATGACCCGCGCCGTTGGCGATCACCAGGTCGTCCCAGCCGTCGCGGTCGAGGTCGTGCCACGTGACCCCGGGCCCGAGGCGGTCAAGGCGACGAAGGATCAGCGGCTGGCGATGGGCTTCATCGAAGGGCGGTTCGGCGTGGGGCACCTCGGGGAGGGCGTTGAACTCGACGAACCAGGGCCGGGCGGCGGCGGGTGCCGTGACGGATGGAGCAGCGGGAACCGGGCGGTCTGTCGGGCCATCGGGTTCATGGATTTCGAGAAGAGTGTTGGGCGGGGCGGTGACCACGGAGCGGCGTCCACTGCGCCACTGGACTTCGACCTCGAGCGGGTGCCCGTTCGTGCCCGCGGCAAAGGTCCGCTGGGCCTGGTCGCCGGACAGGTAACGTCCCCCGGAGATCATTTCCTGGCTCTGCCCGACCGGACCGCCCCGGACGACGATCCGGGCGCCGATGCCGGCCGTGTTGGGGGCGAGTCCGCGCAGACGCACGGCGATCCGGGGACGGGCCCCGACATTGCGGTAGAGGCCCGGGCCTTCGAGGAAGTTGTTGAGCACGAGATCGAGGTCCCCGTCGTTGTCGAGATCGGCGAGGGCGAATCCCTGGGAAATCCCCGCGGTGTTGAAGCCCCAGTCGGCACTGCGATCCTCGAAGGTCAGGTCACCGCGGTTGCGGAAGGCCAGGTTCGGGGTTTCGAGGGCGGGGAACCGGGCGATCCAGGCGAGGATCTCCCGCTGGGACATGGAGCGTCCGGCGCGGGCCGCCTCCATGCGGTCGGCCCAGTCGGCGTTCTGGAAATCCCGGAGAACGCCATTGCCGATCAACAGGTCCTCGAAGCCATCGAGATCCACGTCGAGGAAGACAGGTTGCCAGGACCAGTCCGAGGCCTCGATCCCGGCGAATTGGGCGATCTCCGCGAACGTGCCGTCCCCGCGATTCCACTGAAGCGTGTTGCGGGGGACCTGGAGGCGGTCCACCACGAGACCGGCGGGCGGGGCGGGGCGAATTGCGGCGCGTTCGCCAAGCTGCACATGGCGGTTGCGATGATCGGGACTGAGCATGTCGGCGACGAAGAGGTCGATGTGGCCATTACGATCGAGGTCGGCGCCGTCCACGCCCATCGAGGACGCCGAGATGGTGGGCATGGCCCGGGCCGGCAGGGCCTGGAAACGGCCGGAGCCGACATTGATCCAGAAGCGGTCCGGGGAGACGAAGTCGTTGCAGATGTAGAGGTCGGGGGCGCCATCGCCGTTGAAGTCGCGGAACTGCACCGCAAGCCCCCAATCCCGCGGCGGTTCGCGCAGCGGCACGCCGTCCTCGTCGAGGAAGGCGCCTTCCGTGAAGGGGACGTGGGTGAAGACCCCGGTACCGTCGTTGAGATAGAAGGCATCGGGCAGGCCGTGCTCGATGATCTGCCCGAGGGGCGAGACCGTGAAGCGATCCGCCCAGCGGGGGTGGCTGACGGGCTGCCCGTTGACCTCCACCACCTCGGGCCAGCCCTCGACGATCTGCAGCCGGTACCGGGTGGACGGCTGGTCGGCGATGGTGTCGGGACGGTAGTGGGCGACGTAGAGATCGAGGTCGCCGTCCCCGTCGGCGTCGGCAAGGGCCAGCGAGGTGGCGCCGGGACGGTCGAGCAGTCCGGATGTGGCGGTGGCTTCCCGGAAGCGCCCCCGGCCGTCGTTGAGAAAAAGGCGCACGCCCCGGTCGAGCGCGGCCACCAGGAGGTCCAGATGCCCGTTGCCATTGACGTCGGCGAAAACCGCGCCGGTGGAGTCCTGCCCGGCGCAGGCGACCCCCGCGGAGGCGGTGATGTCCTCGAACCGTCCGTCGCCGAGATTGCGGTAGAGGACGTTGTCGGACTCGAGACCGCAGAAGTAGAGATCGCAAAGGCCGTCGCCATCGATGTCCCCCGCGGCGACTCCCGAGCCGTTGAGAAGATTCCGATTGAGAACCGTGCGCTCACGGGAGACGCGGTTGGTGAAGGCGATGCCGAGTTCGAGGGCATCGAGACGTCGGAAACCGTCGGGGCCGGGAGCCGGGGACAAGGGACGCGACCGGTACCCGGGGTGATTCCGCCATTCGCTCGCGGCGGCGATGCCCGCGGTGGAGAAGACGATCCCGAGGAGGAGGGCGACCCGTGCGAGTTCCCAGGAGCGACGTGCACCGCCAGGGGGGACAACCGCAGGCGCCCCCCTTCGCTCGGAGTGCCGGGAGCCTTGTCCGCACGGACCCCGGCCTGGTCGCGAGACCCGCGGACAGGGCTGTCCGCGCTCCGAGCCGTCCGCTGAGGCTTCACCTTCCCCTTGTCTCGCGGGCGCCGGCGTGAGGAGGCGTGCAGAGTCGTGGAGCATGGGAAGGCTCGCGTCCTGACGTTCGCGCCTACAGGTCATGGTGGGGTGCATTTTCAGAGCAGGACAAGAGAGAGGGTAGCCGCCCCCCCGGAGACCGTGCATCCCGGAAGTGCGGGTCGAGGTGCGAATTCCTCGAAGCGGCGCTTCGGAGGGCCGAGTTCCATGAGGCCGCAACGGTATGGAGCTTTGGGTTGAGGACTCGCAGAGCTCGTCCCTCCGATGCGTTGCCTCCTCACCCACAATCCCGGGATGCACCGCCCTGGAGAGCGAAAAGGCCGGACCGGGAAGGTTCCCGGTCCGGCCCGTGAGCGACGATCGCGTCGAGGTCAGCGCGCGATGCGGAGGAAACTCATGCCCGAAGCAGCCGTGACGGTGTGCGGGCTGGAGGCCTCGGGGACATTGGTCCACGGACCGGTGACGGCCGGCGCGGCCTGCAGGGTGCCGCCGCCGGTCCACTCGACCGTGACCGAGCCGTCGGCATTGCGGGCAATGCGGCTGATTCGCGGCGGTTCGACCTGCGCGCTTGCCGTGACAAACAGCAGGTAATCGATGTCGCCGCTGCCGAGGTTGAAGCGGACGGTCTGGACGCCGCCCATGGCGACGGTGGCGATGGCGCCCGCGGTGTTCTTCATGGGCACGAGTTCGTTGCGGCCCCATCCGCCGGACCCCGGCGCGCTGAACGAGCCGAGGCGTTCGACCGTTTGATTGGGCAGCGCGGGATTCGAGGTGACGAGGTCGAGGGAACCGTTGAGCTGTCCGGGAGACCGCCCATCGTACGACATGGCGGCCCAGACGTTGAAGTCCCCGGTGGGGAAGGTGCGGGTGTAGTTCTGCCACTCGCCGTTGGCGACCCAGCCGATGCGGTAGTTGTTGATGGTCTCGAACCAGCCGCGGTCGTTGGAGAACCGGTTGCCGTTGGAGGGCGAGATATTGACCTTGTGGAGTCCGTCCTCGCCGACCTCGGTGCGGTAATTGTCGGCGTCGGGTCCGTCATTGTTGACGAAGTCCACGTTGATGACCGCGCTGAGTCCGTCGTAGGCCCCGCCGAGGTAGGGCATGACATCCACGTCCATGCCCTCGACACCCCGCTGCGGGTTGGTCTTGCCGCCGGTCACGCCATCGTCGGAGTAATTGAAGTCCTCCGCCTCGATGACGAAGATGCTGTTGGGCTCGGCCGGATAAGGAACCACCACAAAGATGCCGTTCGCCTCGACGGTCTGGGGCGGTGCGCTGTTGTCCGTGAAGGTGAGCCGCCACGGGTATTCCCCGGCAGCGTAGGTCCGGTCGGTGAGATCGAGGCGCACGGTGGCGCCGGTTGCCGTCTTGGTGGCGACAACGCGATCGGAGACATCCTGGCTGTTGAACTGGATGCGGACACTGGACGCATTGACCTGGGCGTCGGTGTCACGCAGGACCCAGTCGAGAACGACGTTGGTGCGGGTGGCGCTGTCCTGGGGAACCGACTCCACGACCGGGGGCGGGGAGGCCGCCGGGCTGAAGATGAGGAAGTCGAAGTCGCCGCTGTTGAGATTGAAGCGAACGGTCTGGGTGCCGGTGAGTTTCACGGCGGCGAGATCGCCCGAGGCGGTGCGCATGGGGACGAGATTGTTGTTGCCCCACCCGCCGGAGCCCGGGCCGCTGAACTGGCCGAGCCGTTCGAGGGTCTGGTCCTCGGTCCCGACGCCCGACGCCACCCGGTCCAGGGTGCCGCTGAGCTGTCCGGGATTGCTCTCTCCGTGGGACAAGCCGGCGAAGACCCTCCACCAGCCGCCACTGGCGTTGGCGGGGAAGGTGCGGGTGTAGTTCTGCCAGTCGCCTCCGGCCACCCAGCCGATGCCGTAATTGACCGTGGTGGTGTAGGTAAGGCGGTCCGACGAATTGATGCCGGGATTGCCGCCGGCGCCGTTGCCGCCGGCCAGGTTGTTGCGGGCGGAAATGTTCACCTTGTGCAGTCCGTCGTCGCCGTATTCCTCCCGGTACAGGTCGGAGTCGGGGCCGTCATTGTTGACGAAGTCCACCCGGATGACGGCTGAGAGGCCGTCGTAGGCGCCGCCCAGGTAGGGCATCACATTCACATCGAGGCCTTCGACACCCGCCTGCGGATTGGTCTGGCCCCCGTCGTAGTCGAAGTCCTCGGCCTCGATGACGAAGATCGGGGTGTTGACCATGCCGCTGTTGAAGGTCCAGGACACGGTGCGGGGACCCGCACTGTCCGAGAAACTGAGTTCGGCCGTGTAATCCGTGCTGCCCACCAGACCGCCCGAGTAGAAGACGCGCGTTTCCCCGCCGGTCTTGCTGACATCGACAGGCACGGGGTTGCCGTTGAGGAGGAGCGTGATGCCGGTGGTGCTCACCTGGGTTCCGGCATCGACGAGGACTGCCTCGACGGTGCTGCCCTGGAGGATCGAAACCTGCCCCGGGCCGGGGACGAGACGCTGCACAAAGGCGGGGAGATTGGTCGGCAGAACGAAGGCCCGAAGGGCGTTGGGATGATTGGCGGTGTCGTTGATCAGTGCCCGGGTGCCGTCCGGCAGCACCGAGGACCACTCGATGCTGGCATCGCCGCCCCCCTCGTAATAGAGGGTGCGGAAGGCGTAGAAGCCCGGGGCCTGGATCTCGAACGTGAACTCCGTGTCTGCCGCCCCGCGTCCGCCGTCGAAGCCGCCGAGCCGGAGGGCAAGGATGTCGTTGGGATTGGCACCCACCGCGGTTTCAAACCCGTCATCGCTGTTCACGATCATCGTGTAGGTCCCGGCTGCGGGAAACTCGATGGCCGTGGTGATCGAGACGGCAATGCTGTCCGTGCCTCCCAACAATCCGGGAATGCCCGGCATGCCCAGATCCGGAACGAAGGTTCCAAATTCGGTGCCCTCGAACTGGCTGAAATTGATGACGTCGGTGACCCGGAAGGAGATGGGCGCGTCCGGCGAGGTCGAAACCGTGGCGGGCCCGGAAGCACCCCCGATGGCGTCGGGGTCGGCGACATTGAGCCCGTACTGGCCGGCGAGCTGGTTGTTGGCACGGGCCTTGGAAGCCTCGAGGGCCGTGGTCGAATCGGACTGGTGAACCGTCCAGGTGAACCCACGCTGGGCGGTGTTCACCGCACCGGCGGGCAGCGCAAGGCTGGCGGGAACCACCACGGCACCCGAGGTCGCCAGGGCGGAGATTCCCATCTGAGTCGCCAGAAGCGCGGCAAGGCCGCGTAAGGAGGGTGTGCGCCACCGATGGCGCGCAGGAGGGCGATGGATGTTGTGCATGGAGTGGTACGTCGGTGTTCTCGTCTCGATCGCCCCGTGGCGAATGCCGTTGTGTCGGCCTCGACCCACCACGGATGCGGGAGGCGCGACCCAAGGCCCAAAACGGACCTCACGGCCGAACGACACGGGACCCGAAGGCGATGACCGATTCGGAACGAAAAGGCAACGATTAAGACGCGAGATGGAGCCGCCGAAGCAATTGCATCCCAACAAACGCATGAATCTCATCCATGATACCTGACCCAGGCATCCCGGAGTTGTGGGGAGAGGGGCGAGCTTCGCGACGTGTGGCATCGGAGAGACGGGTTCCACGAGACCGCAACGGTGGGTGCTCTGGGTCGTGGACTCGCGGAATTCGTCCCTCCGATTCGCTGCCTCCTCATCCCCAATTCGGGGATGCACCGAGGATTGCCACCCGCCCCCGGCCCTCCGTCGCCGGGCCCGATGCTTCACCGGGCCGAAGGGGCCGCGGTGGGTATGGGGACCGTGACCTCGCGTGAACCGGGTGGAATCGGCGTGCGCGATGTCAACCCGCCTGGCCACTGCACACGCAGCGCCACCGGCACCGCCGGCATGGCCAGGATGGGCGACAGGGTATCCTGTGACCCATAGCCCCCTCCCGCGGAAATCGTCCGTGCGGGCCCCAACCGATCGGCGAATTCGAGTCGCAGAATGGCGCCGATGCCCGCGGGATTGCCCGGCGGCCCGATGAGGCGCACGCGAAGGCCCGGCCGGCCCTGGGTGTTTCGAAACAGCCGGGTGGGACCCCGGTTCTGACCGATCGCGAGATCCGGCCGGCCATCGCCATCGAAGTCCGCAACCGCAGCGCCGCGCTGCTCCCCGGGGATACGGATGCCGCTTGCGGTCGGAGGTTGCGCCGTGAACGTGCCATCGCCTTGGCCCAGGAGCACCATTCCCAACCCGGCGTCGTACCGCGAGCGTTCGCCGGTCACGCCGAAGAAGTTCTGGGCGAGGAACAGATCCTCGTTTCCGTCGCCGTCGAAGTCGGCCACGGCGATGCCGAAGGCCGGCGCGAACTGGGCCTCCACCGGCAGGGGCACCGCCACGAAGCCGCCCGCACGCCGCAGGAAGACGGTGGAATCGAGATGCCGCGCCTCCAGGTGTGGCCACACCTCTCCGGACGGATCGAGGACGGCGTCGAGTCCCGCTTCGGAAAAAGCCCGGATGGTCGGGAAGACCGCGGGGAGGTAGGGCAACGCCCGGGCCAGGGTGTCGAAGTCCGCGTACGGCACCCGGAGCCCGGTGTCGGGATCGACGAAGGACTCGATCGCCGCAAGGCGCCCGTCGCCGTCGAGGTCGCGGTAGTGGATGCGGACCCCTCCGGCCAGACCCTGGCGGTACCGGGTGTTGCGGCCCCAGTTCGAGGCGGCCAGATCCAGGCGTCCGTCGCCATCGAAATCGCCGGCCACCACGCCGTTCCACCATCCCGGGTAACGATCGAGACCGAGTTCCGCCGTGATGTCGGTGAGGGTGCCGGCCTTGTTGCGGAGGACGCGGATGGGGCCCCAACGGGTGGCCAGAATGAGATCCGGCCGGCCCGTGCCGTCGAGGTCCGCAAACACCGCTCCTGAAACCAGGCCGATGCGGTCGAGAACGGCGTCATGGCGGAGGTCGTGGCGAAAGCCGGTCGCACCGTGGGTGAAAATCCGTGACGCAACCGGTTCCGGATATCGTCCCGCGGCAACGCGTCCCCCGACGAAGAGATCGAGGCGGCCCTCGCCATGAATGTCTGCCAGGGCAATCGGACCTGCGGCGGCGTCAAGGGCAGGGAACTCGGGCAGGGGTTCCGAACCGGGAAACGGGGCGACGGCCCGGACCGAGGACGGGCGGGGCGCGCTGTCCTCGTAGTTGGATTCGGCCGCCAGCAGGACGGTCCGGGTCGGCGACACCGTCCAGGCGGCGAGCCCGACCTGATCACGCAGGGTGAAGGCGAGGTTGGTCCGGGCGAAGGTTCCGTTCCCGAGGTTGCGGAACAGCGTCAGGAATCCGCGGGCCCCCGAGCCGACGGCCAGGTGCGGAGACGCGCCGGGAGGATCCTCGATCCACGCGATCCCGGGTCCGGGCCGGCTCCAGACCTGGGAGAGCAGCGGCTGGCGCGCCAGATCGTCGAAGTCGGGATCCGCATGCGCGTGGCCGTCGAGCCGGATCGTGACGTCCTCGAACAGGGTGGGTCCCGGCCTGGCAGGCGCGGGGCGCGGCGCCGACGGCGCATGCGCTTCGTGGATCTGGTGAAGCCGGTTGGGCGCCAACGGCCCGAGCACGGAGCGGCGACCGTTGCGCCAGGTGACCTCGATGCGCACCGGTCGATCCTCCCGCGCCGCGAACACCCGGAGGGTGTCATCGCCCGAAGCGTACCGTCCTCCCGCGACCACCTCCTGTTCCTGGCGTGGCACGGGACCGTCCAGCACCGCGATGCGGGCGCCGATGGCCCGGGTGTTGGGAGGAACGCCGTGGAGCCGCACCGCCACCCGCGCCCCGGGGGCGTCGTTCCGGTACAGGGACACACCCTGGTTCAGGTTGTTGAGCACGACGTCGAGGTCGCCGTCCCCGTCGAGATCCGCCAGGGCCATGCCCTGGGAAACCCCGCGCAGATCGAAACCCCACCGCTCGCTCACGTCCTCGAAGGTCAGGTCTCCCCGGTTGCGGAACGCAAGATTCGGCGTGTGAAGGGGCGGGAAGCGGGCCAGTCGGGCTTCGGGAGACTCACGGTCCCGGATGCGGGAGATCGCACGGATGGCGTCGGCGTCCTGGACGTCGTGAAGGTTGCCGGTGGCGACCAGGACGTCTTCGTACCCGTCGAGATCCACGTCGAGAAAAGCGACGTTCCAGGACCAGTCGGTGGCGTCGAGTCCGGCGAGCTGGGCGATCTCCGCGTAGGTGCCGTCGCCGCGGTTGAGGAAGAGGGTGTTGCGGGGCACCTCGGGCCGAAACTCGGGCCGGTCGAGGGGCGGCGTGTAGCGGCCCTGCATCATCTCGGGACGCTGGCGCTGGCGGTCCCGGTGCCGGCGTCCGAGCATGTCCACCACGAGGATGTCATCGAAGCCGTTCCGGTCGATGTCCCCCACGTCCACCGCCATGGAGGAGAGGCTCATGTTGCGGAAGGCCAGCCGGTCGGCGGCACGGAACCGGCGCCCGTCCTCGTTGATCCAGATCCGGTCGGGGGATTGGAAGAAGTCGTTGCAGACGTACAGGTCCGGGGTGCCGTCCTGGTTCAAATCGCGGAAGAGCACCGCGAGTCCCCAGTCGAGTGGAGGCCCGGCCAGGGGTTGTCCGTCCTCGTCGAGGAACGATCCGGCGGTCCAGGAGACGGGAGCGAAGTTCCCGGCGCCGTCGTTAATATAGAGGAAGTCCCGCTCGCCCAGCTCGATCACCTCCACCTGGCCGCCGTGCGCCATCATCGGAAGAAACCGGTTCTCGGGCGTGACCACGATGCGGTCCCCCACGGTGCGGGCCTCCACCTGGAGACCGGGCGGGCGATCCCGGTACGTGTCGGTGCGGTAGTTGGTCACGTAGAGGTCGAGGTCCCCGTCGCCGTCGATGTCCGCCAGGGCCAGCGAAGTGCTGCCGAACCGCCGGACAAGCCGGGTACCGGTCTTCTCGGTGAACCGCCCCTGTCCGTAGTTGAGGAAGAGTCGTGTCCCGCCGCCCAGCGCGTTGACCAGGAGGTCCAGATCCCCGTCGCCGTCCACATCCGCCAACACCGCCCCGGTGGAGGCCTGCTCCGGCAGGGCCACGCCGGCGGCTTCGGCGATCTCCTCGAACCGCCAGCCGCCGAGATTGCGGTAGAGCGCGTTCGGACCGTCGAGCCGGCAGAGGTAGATGTCGCAACGACCGTCCCCATCCACATCGCCGAGGGCCACGCCCGAACCGATCTCGAAGATGCGGTTCGTGGCGACGGTGCGGATGGAAATCCGGTTGGTGAAGGCCACCCCGGTCCGCTCCGGCCCCATCAAGGTGAAGCCCGGTCCCGCGCTGCCCGGAACAACCAGGGGGATCGAGGTGACAGGCTCTGCCGCACTCATCCGCGGCATCCACGCCGCGAGGCCTGCCGCGAGCAGGACTGCCAGCCGGGCGAATCCTCCGTCTGCCAGGGCGTTCGGTATCATGGCAGGACGGGCGCTGGCGCCGGGTGGCGAAGGGTGTTCCGCAGGATGACGAACGGCGGACCCTCCCGATCCCAGGTGCGCTGGAGGAAGGCGGGCACGGGCGTCGGCCCGCGCACATACGAACCCAGGACCAGATCGATGTCCCCGTCGCCGTCGAGGTCCCCGGCGTCCAGCGTCAGCCACCGCCCGGCAATGCATTGCGCGAAGGTCGCCGGAACGAAGTTCCCGCCGCCGCGATTCTCGAGGTACACGAAGCTCTCCCGAGGGGACCGTTCGTAGTCCGGGAAGTAGGCGATCGCGGCGATGTCAAGATCGCCATCCTCATCGAAGTCGCGCGCGACGGCCTTGGTGGCGCCGTTGAGCGGAAAGAACCACGCCGGTTCCGTCTCGAAGCGCCCGGCCCCCAGTCCGCGATACAGGCGCAGACCGTGATACCGCTTCGGCGGACTCGCGAACTCGCCGTTGTCCCCGTTCACCAGCAGCAGGTCGTCCACCCCGTCACCGTCGAAATCGGCCAGTTCGAAATGGGTGAGGCCGTGGGACGGCGGGAACTGAAGGATGGTCTCGAACCGGAACCCGCCCCGACCGTCGTTGAAGAGCACCTGCACCGTCTCGGATTCCTGCGCCGTGAGCACCAGCAGATCCGGGAACCCATCCCCGTCGAAATCGCGGGCCAGCGACCGGATGGCGCCGGACCGCTCGCTCAGGACGTGTTCGCGATGGCGGTCCCCGCCGAGATTCTCGAACCAGGAGAAGCGTCCCCGGTGGTTTCCAAACAGACACAGCGCGACATCCATGCGTCCGTCGCCGTTGAAATCGGCGAACTCGGCATGCACCGCCCTCGGCAGCCCCCCGATGAGGGTCCGCGCCGCTCCAAACCCGTTCTCCCCTTCGGGAAGAAACAACAGCGCGCCCCGCTGATGTTCGGAGGGCAGGAAGCTTCCGATCGCCGTCACGTGCAATCCACCGGGCGACTCGGCGAGGGCCACCGGGACGTTGCCCAGCGGGATCGACCGCGGCGCCCGCAGGGTATCCCCGAACACCAGCAGCCGCTGCCCCCCCTCGTCCCCAACGAAAAGCCGCCGGGTCTCCACGCCCAGGTGGACCAGCGTGGTGAGCGCGGGCCGGACCCGGAAGCCGGGCGCCTCAAATTCGAAAAGCGGCAGCCCGATCCGGATCTCCGGCCGCGGATCCTGAGGCAGCGGCGCGACCGGGGCCGCTGCAAGGTAGTACGCGACGATCGCCTCCCAGTCCTCGCGCGGAATCATCGGCTCCGCCGGGTAGATCCCCAAGGCGCGCAACAACTCCCCTTCCGGGCTTACCGAGTAATCCGGCGGCGACACCCCCAGCCGCGTCTCCATCCGGGGCAGGACCTGATCCCGCCAGGTGGCCCGGTCGAGGAGTTCGGGCCCGGGAAACAGATGGCAACCGGCGCAAACCAGGCGCGCGAGCGTCTCGCCCGATGGGCGGCCAGGCGCCGCCGCAGAAACCTCCGCCTCCGGCAAGGCCGCACCCGAGCACGCCACGACGACGACCGCGAGGATGACCGACAGGGTGCTGCCCCGCGGCGGCACCATCCCAGGTCGCCACCCGCGGGGGCCAAGCTTCGACCTGGACAGGCTCACCGGGGACATGTCGTTCGGGGCCGGCAACGGGAAGGATGGCGGTCGGGCATGGCGGACAGGTTGCCGATGCCGCGCCAAACCGGGGAAGGCAAATCGAGGCGTCGCCGGAGCATCCCCCTCGGTAGCCGCCCCCCCGCCCCGGATGAGGTCCTCAGGTCCTCATCCCACTCGTGACTCGGCCGCGGTCTCCGCACGTCCGGATGATCCCCGCGTGGTCAACCGTGCGCCAACATGGCATCCTCGTACGTCCTCTAACCCATCGACCCGATTCCACACCATGGCACTGACCCCCTCCAGCATGCTCGACCTCGGCACCCCGGCTCCCGCCTTCGCCCTGCCGGATACCGTGACGGGCCGCACCGTCCGCCTCGACGACTTCTCCGACCGCCTCGCCCTGGTGGTGGTGTTCCTGTGCAACCACTGCCCGTACGTGAAGCACGTCCGGGCCGGACTCGCGGATTTCGCCCGCGAATACCAGGCCCACGGCGTCGGCGTGGTGGGCATCAGCGCGAATGACATCACGGGCTACCCCGAGGATGCCCCCGATCGAATGAAGGCCGAAGCCGAAGCCGCCGGCTACACCTTCCCCTACCTCTACGACGCCTCCCAGGAGGTGGCCCGGGCCTACCGGGCCGCCTGCACCCCGGACTGGTATCTGTTCGATGCCAGTCGCCGCCTCGTGTACCGCGGTCAGTTCGACGCCAGCCGGCCTGGCAATGGCGTTCCGGTGACCGGCGCCGATCTGCGGGCCGCCTGTGACGCCGTCCTGAACGGGCGCACCCCCGATCCCGCCCAAAAACCCAGCATGGGCTGCAACATCAAGTGGAAAGACTGACCGGCCCGAATCTCCGGCCGAGTCCGCAAACCGACGGAAACCTCACAGCCCCGCCTCACCCCTGCCCGGATTCAAAGTCACTTCCCGGCACTCCATCCTCCATCGAGAATCAGAGCCGAACCGGTCATCGCCGCGGATGCGTCGCTCGCCAGGTAAAGCACCGCGGCCGCCACTTCGTCCGGCCGCGCCATGCGTCCGATCGCCTGGGTGGATTCCATTTCCGCCCGCGCCTTCGCCGGGTCGGGGTACTGCGCGATCATTGCCGTGACGAAGGGGGTCTCAACCCGCCCCGGACAAACGCAATTGCAGCGGATGCCCTCCCGCGCGTGGTCGAGGGCGAGGGCCTTGGTGAAGCCCACGACGGCGAACTTGGTGGTGGTGTAGGCCAATCGGTCCCGGACACCGACAATGCCGGCAATCGAGGCGATATTGATGATGTTTCCGGCACGACGCTCGCGCATCGCCGGCAGGAAGGCGCGGGTGACCTGAAACGCCCCCCGCACGTTCACCGACCACAGCCGTTCGAGATCCGTCGAGGTCGTCTGAACCAGCGTCCCGACATGGCCGATTCCCGCGTTGTTCACGAGGATGTCCAACCGCGTGTCCGCGCCGTGCACCCGCCGCGCCGCCGCCTCGCACGCCGCCTCGTCGGACACGTCGAGGGCCAACGCCGTCGCACACCCGCCGTTCGCGATGAGCCGGTCCGTCACGGCCTCCGCCGCGGCGACGTTCACATCCGTGACCCACACCTGTGCCCCGGCCTTCGACAACGCCTCGGCGATGGCCGCGCCAATGCCCGAACCCGCACCGGTCACCAGGGCATTCCGTTCATCCATGCTGAACATGAAGGGCATTCTGCGCGGTCCGCCCTCGCCCGGGAAACTCAATCCCGCAACCCGGTTCGTCCCCGGCTTGGAGCCCGTCGTGAAACCTGCTCGAATCGGCTTCCGGAGGCGTTCGTCATGGCGGCCTCCCGCCAAACACGAGCCCTGCTCCGCAATCGATGCCCATGGGATTTCGCGACAAACGGCTGACCTGGGAGGCCCTGCCAGCATGGCGGGCCCTTCAGGCAAGGCATGGTCGCCGGGTGGTCGTCACCAACGGCTGCTTCGACCTCCTCCACGTCGGTCACGCGAGCTACCTGGAACAGGCCCGCGCCCTCGGCGACATCCTGCTGGTGGGCGTCAATAGCGACGCCTCCGTCCGTGCCATCAAGGGCCACGGCCGCCCGGTCCACCCTGAAGACGACCGCCTCGGTCTGGTGGCCGCCCTCGAGAGCGTGGGGGCCGTCTGCCTCTTCCACGAACCCGGCGCCGCCCGGTTCCTTGAGGTCGTCCGGCCGCAAGTCTGGGCGAAAGGAGGTGACTACACCCTCGAAACCGTCGCGCAGGACGAGCGGCGGATCGTGGAGGACGGCGGCGGGATCGTGGCCATCCTCCCCCTTGTCGCGGGCCATTCGACCACCCGACTCCTGCAACGGCTCGGCGGCGAAAGCCTGCCCTCTGCGGCACGGGCATGATCCGGGAGAACGCTCGCTCCATGCGGCATCGCCGGGACTCGCACCGGACTTGCCACCGATGAACGAAGGGTCTGAACGTTCGGAAGAACTCTGAGGGAAAATGGTCGGGGCGGTGAGATTCGAACTCACGACCTCTTGTACCCGAAACAAGCGCGCTACCAGGCTACGCTACGCCCCGACACGGCGGTTACGTTGTCGGGCCGCCGCCTCGTTGGCAACGGGATTCTTCCGTCCGTCCCCGGTCGCGGGCCAGAGCGTAGAGCCCGAGCGCGACGTTGCGCATCGCGGCCAGGATTTCGGCCACGCCCCGGTGTGTCGTCACCTGGCAACCATCCTCGCCATAGGTGACGTCCCGACGGCAACGGGCCCCGTTCTCGGGGGCGTCCCAGCGGCCGCGGATGACCTCCATCAACTCCTCGTCGCCGGGCGGCGGCGCCTTCGGCCCCAATTCCTCCCGACCACCCCGCACCGCGACCACCTGCCAGCACCCGAGCAGAAGCCTTCCAAACGCGAGGAAGACCCGGCACCATGTCGTGCATGTACGGGGGTGATTCCGTGCCGGGGTGGCTGGGCGGCGGCCGGGAGTTCCGCACCACGCAGTGGCCGCAGGTGCGTCAGGCCGCGGAGCATCCGGCTCCCGGCGCCCAGGAGGCCCTCGCCACGCTCTGTCGAGACTATTGGACGCCCCTCTACGCCTACCTCCGCCGCACCGGGCATCCGCCGGATGACGCGCAGGATCTGGTGCAGGGCTTCTTCGCCGCGCTCATCGCCGGCGGCGACCTGCAGGCGGCCAAGCCGGCCCGAGGACGGTTCCGCTCCTTCCTCCTGGGCGCGCTCAAACATCACCTGCAAGACGAACGGAAGAAGGCCCTCGCGCTCAAGCGGGGTGGCCGGACGCCACGGCTGTCGCTCGACGAGCTGCCGGAGGCGGCCGAGCCGGTGGGCGTCATGCCGGACAGCCAGCGCGAGGCCGCCTATGACCACGACTGGGCCCAGGTCGTCCTGGCCCGCGCGCTGGCGGCAGTCCGGGAAGAATACACACAGCGCAGCCAAGGGGAGGTCTTTGAGGTGCTCCAGCCCTGCCTTGGTGGCCCCAGGCCGTTGCCGCCCTACACGGAGCTGGCCTGGCGTCTGGGCTTGGGCGAAGGCGGCGTGAAAACCGCCGTCCACCGGCTGCGGCGGGCATTCGGCGAACGGCTCCGCGCCGAGGTCGCCGCCACCGTGGCCGATCCGGCGGACGTGGACGCGGAACTCCGCCACCTCATGACGGCGGCGTGCCAGCCTCCCGGGATGTAGTGCAACCTAGGCCCAACGATTTCCCAGTAGGGAGCGACGTCATGCCCACGCTCGCCATTTGCAGCCACTGCGGCGCCGAACTGCCGTCCATCCCACCGCATGGGTTCTGCAACAGGTGCCTGTTTCAGCTCGGCCTGGCCGCGGCCGACGAGCCGGCGCAGGAGGCTCAGGCCGGGGCCGCCAAGCCGGCACCGGCCGCGCCGCCCCCGGAGGTCGCCCCGCGGTGGCTCGGCGGCTATGAGCTGCTCGGGGAGATCGCCCGCGGTGGCATGGGAGTGGTGTACCGAGCACGCCAGACCGCCCTCGACCGCCTCGTGGCGGTGAAGGTGATCCTGGCCGGGGAGTTCGCCGACACGGAGCAGCGAGCCCAGTTTTTCCATGAGGCGCAGGCCGCGGCGCGGCTCCAGCACCCGAACATCATCGCCATCCATGAGGTCGGTGAGCACGAGGGCCGGCTCTATTTCTCCATGGACTATGCGCAGGCCGGCAACCTCGCCACGCAGGTCGCCGGCCAACCGTTCGCCGCCCGACGGGCCGCCACCCTGGTCCGGACCCTCGCGGAGGCCGTCCAGCACGCCCACGACCAGGGCGTGCTGCACCGCGACCTCAAACCTTCCAACGTGCTGCTGGATCGGGACGGCCGGCCGCGCCTCGCGGACTTCGGCCTCGCGCGGCAAACCGATGGAACGATCTCCACGGATGGCGATGGCCGCGTGTTTGGCTCGCCGAACTTCCTGCCCCCGGAGCAGGCCGGGTTGAAATTCCGCACCGGCCGCGCCAGCGACGTGTACGGGCTGGGTGCCATCCTCTACTACCTGCTCACCGGCCGGCCGCCGTTCCTGGCGGAAACGATCCCCGAGACCCTCGATCTGGTTCGGCACAGCGAGCCCCTCCCGCCGCGGCGGCTCAACCCGAGCGTCCCAACCGACCTGGCCACCATCTGCCTCAAGTGCCTCGAGAAGCCGCCCCACCGCCGCTACCCGGACGCGCAGGCGCTGGCGGATGACCTCGGGCGCTTCCTCGACGGCGAGCCCGTGCGCGCCCGGCCGGTCGGTGCGGCGGTCCGTGCCTGGCGCTGGGGCCGGCGACATCCTTACCGGGCTGCCTTCGTCGGCTCCCTCGCGGCCGGGCTGGCCGTGGCGCTTGTCCTCCTGTCCGCGGTCAACCGCGAGCGCTCGCGCCTGGCCGCCCTGACGGCGGAGCTGCGCGTGATGCGCCAGGAGGACGAGGTGAAGCAGCACCGGCTGCTCTTGTTTCTCCGGGATGACTTTGAACGGCTGTGGGCCGATCCGGAGAGCGCCAGCATGGTGATCCGCTCCGAGGAGATCACCGCCCTGGCCAACCGGCCGCCCGCCGCGGCCGGCGGGATCCTGCCAGTCCGCTTTTCCTTCGGCCTCATGGTGAAGGAGCAGCCCACCGCCACGGCCCTGCAGCACGCCCTACTGCTGGAGACGCTGGAGCAGGGCATGGGTGAGCTGCTCGCCCGGCCGGTGCGGCTGGACGTGCGCTTCTACAAGTTCTACCCCGACCTCGTGGCCGGCGTCTGCACCGGCCAGGTGGACTTCGCGCGGCTGGCCGCCCTGCCGTACCTGCGGGCCCGGCGCGACACGCCGGCCCTGCAGCCCCTGGTTCGCGGCACGGCGCGCTCGAAGTATGCCGTGATCTTCACCCGGCCGGACACCGGCATCCGCACGCTGGCCGACGTGCGCGGCCGGCGCGTGGCCTTCGGCGAGACGAACTCCACCGCCAGCTTCCACGCGCAGATCCACCTCGCCCGGGCCGGCTTGGCCGCCGCCCAGCTCGCGGGGTACGAGTTCCTCGACAGCACGTATGAATTCGCCGAGGACGTCCTGGCGCTGGGCCACGAGGAAGCCGTGCGGCGGCACGGGCCGCTCCACAGCCACGCACAGGCCATCGAGGGCGTGCTCGCCGGCGACTACGACGTGGGTGTCTGTATGGAGTGGGCCTTCCGCGCGAACCAGCACCGCGGCCTCGTCGCCGTGGGTGACCGATTCGAGAGCAGCCGCACGCTGCTGGTCGGATCCCCCGGGCTGCCGGCGGACGTGGCGCGCGCGATCATCCAGGCCCTCTGCGGCCTGAAGGGCGCGTGGCTGCAGGCCCTGCCCGACACGGCCGCCGGCTACGAGCCGGTGTCCGAGACCAGCCACGCGACCATCCAGAGCTGGCTGGACCCCATCGAGCAGGCCTACCCGCCCAAACCCAGCCCGCCCGGTTACTCGGAACGCCTCCGATCCCGCGAAACGCCATGAAGCCGCCACTCCATTATGTCGCCGGCCTTCTCCTCGCCGCCCTGCTGCCCTTGCCCGGACCCGCCGGCCCGCCCGTGGCGATCACGGAGGTCATGACCGCACCGTCCGGGGCGGGGGAGGACTTCTTCGAGCTGACAAACTACGGCTCCGACGCGGTGGACCTCGAGGAGCTGTGGTTCGCAGATGATTCCGGGCTGGACGCGGCGCACCGGCTTGCCGCCCTGGCCAGGCACGCCGGCGAAGCCACCGTACTGCATCCCGGCGAATCGCTGATCTTTGTGCGCGCAAGCAGGAACATGCCCGCGGAGGCCGAGTTTCGGGCGTGGTGGGGGGAGGTGCGGCTTGCGGATCGGCGCATCATCGTAGCTCCGTGGGGGTTCGGTCTCAACGCCACCAAGGACGAGCTGCGCCTGTGGCACACCACGGCCACCGCAACCACCGAACTGGACCACGTCCCGCTCGGTGTCGCCGACCGCGGGGTGACCTTCACGAGCCATGCCGCCACCGGCGTCTTTGGCGCGCTGAGCATCGAGGGCGAGCAGGGTGCCTTCCGCGCGGCGGCCGGCGGTGACGTCGGCTCTCCGGGCACGGCCGGCCCAGCAGTGCCCCTCCGGGTGGTCCAAGACCCGGCCGACGTGGAAACGGATGCAGGCGCCACCGCCATCTTGAGAGTGGTGGCCCATGGCCTGCCCCGGCCGCGGTACCAGTGGCGCTTCGAGGGGGAAGACCTGCCCGGCGCCACGGCGTCCCTGCTGGTCCTCTCGAACGCCACGCCGGCCGTGGCCGGCACGTACACGGTGCGCCTCGAGAACGGCCTGGAGAGCCTTGTCACCGCCCCGGCCCGGCTCAGCGTCAACCAGATGCCACGCTGCGCCGCCATCGTGCGCCCGCCCGCCGACCTCGATGTCACGCCGGGCCAGACGGCCGTGTTCCGCGTCGAGGTGCGCGGCTACCCGCTCCCGGAAATCCTGTGGCGGCACGAGGGCGAAATCATCCCCGGCGCGACCAACGCCGTGCTGGAGCTGCCGGGCGTCTCGGAACCCCACGCAGGCCGTTACACCGTGGAGGTGCGCAACCCGCTCTGCGCGACCAACGCCTCCGCCTTCCTGGCCGTGCTGCCACCACCCCGGTTGGTCGTGACCGAGGCCATGCTCTGCCGATCCGCCAGCATCGCGACGGTGGCCCGCAACGACTGGTGGGAGCTGACCAACCTCGACACCCGGCCGGTCAACCTCCGCGGCTGGCGCTTCGACGATTATCCCGGCGTGCTGGACGGCGCCTTCACCATCACCAACGACGTGTGGCTCCATCCCGGCCAGTCCGCCATCTTGGTCTCGGACCTCGATACCGAAGACTTCCGTCGCTGGTGGGGCGACGCGAATCTGCCGCCAGACCTGCCCATCCTTTCGTACTACGGAAACGGCTTCAGCAGTGACTTCACGGAGTTCATCACGCTCTGGAATGCCGCGGCGCGCGACGACCACGATTTCATCCTGAAGTTCGAGCTGAGGGTCTGCCTGGAATTCCCCGACCCCTGCCCGTGCGGCGCGAGCCGCTGGTACGATCCGGCGGATGAGGATGCGGAACTTCGATACAACTACAGCGTGGCGGGCGAGCGTGGCGCTTTCCGCGCGGCCGCGTCAGACGACGTGGGTTCGCCCGGCTGGCTGAACAACGATCCGTGCCTTAGCAGGCTGCAGCTCTCCGTCGCCCGCGTCGCGGCCGGCCTCGAGCTGACGTGGTCCGCGCTCCCCGGCTGCACCTACGAAGTGCAGCGCAGCGACACCCTGCCTCCCGCCACGTGGACCGTCCTCGCACGCGTCACGGCCGCCGCGGGCACGGCGGGGTACACGGACACTCCGCCCACGGCTCCACCGCAGTTCTACCGCGTCGTGCTGCTGCCTGCGACGCCATGAAACCGGTGCAGCACCAGCGGCGGCAGGACGGAGCAGCGGGCGGCTTCACGCTGGTCGAGCTGCTGGTCGTCATCGCCATCGTCGGCGTGCTCGCGTCCCTGCTGCTGCCCGTGCTGGGCCGGGCGCGGGCGCTGGCCCGGCAGACAGAGTGCGCCGGCCGTCTCCGGCAGTGGATGCTGGCCCAGACCCTGTACGCCGATGACCACGACGGCCGGATCGCCCGCGAGAGCTTCGAGCCCAACGGTGTGTCGCTGAACACCTGGGGCGAGGTCACCCATCCCTTTGCGCGCGACGTCTGGTACAACGCGCTGGCCGTGCAGATGGGCGTGCCGCGCGCCGCCGAGTACGGCCTGTCGTCCGTGCGACCTGGCTTTTACCATCGCGCCCGGATCTTCCACTGCCCGCAGGCGACGTTCCCGCGGCGGCGGCTGGAGGATCCGGCGGTGTTCTTCTCCCTGGCCATGAACTCGAAGCTCATCATGCGGCCGCACACGACCGTCCGGCTCACGCAGGTGCTGCGCCCCACGGCCACGGTGGCGTTCCTGGAGAACCGGCTGCCGGACGACGCGCCCGCCGCGCCGGACCAGGCGCAGGACTACCAGCTCGGCCAGCCCAGCGCCTACGCCAGCCGCTTCGCCGCCCGGCATCGCGGCCGGGGCAACCTCGCCTTCCTGGACGGCCATCTCGAGGCCCGCCGCGGCCCGGAGATCATCACCAACGGCATGGCGGTGTATCCCCAGGACCGCCTCGTCTGGACCGTGGACCCGGACACGAATCCCAATACCGAGTGAGCGGCGGCGGGCGCGGGGACCCGCGGGACTTTTCCTGAAACCCGGCCGCGGCGTTGTCCCTGTAGGCGGGTGAGGACAACACCGCCCATGAATTCCGCCCCCATCCTGCGCCATGTCGGCACGGCCGCCCTGCTGCTGCTCGCCGCGCATTCCATCGCCGCCCAGCCCGGGCCCGTCATCACCGGTTTCCGCCTTGGAGCAGACGGCGGGCCTGCGGTGTCCGTGCCTGCGGCGGCGGACGCCTATCTGATCCTTCTCCGTGGCGAGGTGGTGACCAACGTGGGCACCCCGGCCGCCCTCGGGCCGCTGCCCGGCCCCGAAGCGCCGGCCGAAATTGAACTCGTGGACCCGGACCCGCTGCCGGCCGCCGGTGCGCGCTTCTACCGCGTGGAGCGGGTGCCGCTCACCACGCCGAAGGACAGCGACGGCGACGGGATGAACGACGTGTACGAGCTGGCCCGCCGGCCCGTGCTCAATCCCCTGGACCCGGCCGACGTGGCGGCCGACCCCGACCACGACACGCAGAACAATCTGGCCGAGTACCGGGCCGGCACCGATCCCCTGACCGCCAACCCGCCGCCGTCGGGCCGGGTGGCGGGGCGGCTGGCGGCGGGCCACTCCCACACGGTCGCGGTGCTCGCCGACGGGACGCTGTGGACCTGGGGCAGCAATGACTATGGCGGGCTGGGCGACGGGACGAACGATGACGAGCGTGACTCACCGGGCGCGATTGAGCCTGAGGGCCGCTGGCAGTCGGCTTCAGCGAGGCATCACAGCATGGCCCTGCGGATGGATGGCACGCTGTGGGCATGGGGACCCAATCTTCGCGGTCAACTTGGTGACGGTTCCGGGTCGAGCACTCGTCGGCCTGTGGTAATCGAGCCGGATGTCCGGTGGCAAAGCATGGCGGCCGGTCTATTTCATACTCTGGCCCTGCGGTCCGACGGCACGCTCTGGACTTGGGGCGGCAATGAGACAGGGCAGCTCGGCGATGGGACGACGGAAGATCGTGCCACGCCGACAGCCATCGCGTCGGAGCAACGTTGGCTGTCAGTCGCGGCTGGGGAACTCCACTCGTTGGCCCTGCGTGCCGACGGCACGCTGTGGGCATGGGGGCGCAACCTGGAAGGGGCCGTAGGCGACGGCAGCACGACCCACCGGCGGGTTCCCGTGCCCATACAGCCGGGCCAGCGCTGGCAGGCCCTTGCCGCGGGGAATTACCACTCGGTCGCCCTGCGTGCCGACGGATCCCTGTGGAGCTGGGGCCACAACGGTGCAGGCCAGTTGGGCAACGGGACCCAGGCCGACCGCGCATCCCCGGTGGCCATCCAGCCGGACCAGCGCTGGTTGGCGGTGGCGGCCGGCGGCTGGCATACCGTGGCCCTGCGGGCGGACGGCACCTTGTGGGCCTGGGGATTCAATGATTCCGGGCAACTGGGTGACGGCACGAACTTTGACCGGTCCCGGCCGGTGGCCGTCCGGCCCGGCGAGCGGTGGCTGGCCATCAGCGCCGGAGGGTGGCACACGGTGGCGCTGCGGGAGGACGGCACGCTCTGGGCCTGGGGGGCCAACCCATGGGGGCAGCTCGGTGACGGAACCCGAGACGCTCAGGCCGCTCCCGTGCGCGTCCGCTTGAACCCTTGATGGGCAACAGGTTCAACGAACGGAAGACACAGAGCTGCGCTCCGTAACAATGGCTCGTTACGAGTCTGGGGAATCAAGGATGCGAGCCAGCAAGGTACCCCCGGGCGGCAGAACTTTGGTGGCGCGGTCTGGGGGGCCGCCGCCCTGGCATAGTGGCGGGTGGATGATGCCCATCTCTGCACCTGAAACCCTGCGCCGGCTTCTTCCCTGTAGCGGGTGAGGACTTCGCCGCCCATGAAACCTGCCCCCATCCATCGCCGTGCCGGCACGGTGCGGCCGGGAGAGGCGCTCCTGCTGGATTGCCAGACTGGCCCTTCAGGCAGGCGGACTCGGCGATTGACACAGGCCTGAAGTGGCGCGGCACCCTCGAAATCCAACTCGTCCCCAAGACGTTCCACCATGAATCGTACAACTCCCCGGAGTCCGATTTCCATCGCCAACCTCCTTGTGCTCCTGCTCGTGGCACCGGCCGATGGCTTCCTCGCCGCTGCCATGCCGCGGATTCAAGGCATCACGCAGTCCGGCGACAATGTCATCGTCAGCGGCGGCAACGGGCCTCAAGGGGGCAGCTACCTTGTGCTGGCCACGACGAGCCTATCCCTGCCGGCGACCAACTGGGCGCGCATTGCCACCAACTCCTTCGGGGCGGGCGGCGTCTTCGCATTCACCAATGCCATCAGCCCGGCGGCTTCCCAGCGGTTCTACATGATCCAGCCGCTGTATCCATCGCCTTGTTTCGAGAAGCTGGATGTGCTCGGCATCTCCTGGACCTGGGGGCCCGAGTCACCCGGGGTGACCTCGCCCGTCACGGTCGCCCTGCCTCTGGGAGGGATGCAGTTTCGTTTCATGGACGGGACGCTGCGGGAAACTTGGTTCATGGACTGCGAGCTGGCCTTGGCGCTCCACCGCATGGCGCAGGTGCTGGCGGCCCGCGGGGTCGTCGAGGTGGTTGACTTCGGGATTTACAACTACCGGTGCATCGGGGGCGGCATCCCGCCGGACTGCCCCCGGGGCCTTTCGATGCATGCCCGGGCGCTCGCGCTCGATGTCGCCGGTCTTGTCACGGACGAAATGGGCCTCCTTTCGGTGGCCAATGACTGGGAGATAGATGCTGATGGGAACACCTGCGCCACCCGCGCACGGGAGCCGCGGGATGCCTTTCTTCACGCGGTGCTGTGCGACCTCCACGCCGCGGGGATTTTCACCATCCACCTTTCCCCCAACTTCAACGCGGACCATCGCGACCACTGGCACCTCGACCTGACGCCGGATGCGGGGCGGTTCATCCGTTAGGACGCTTCAATTAGAATCATGGCGGCTGGAACGGGCGGGACGGGCGTCTATCCGCCGCTCTTTGGTGCAATGGCCTGAAATCCACACTCCGCGCACGCGTCCGCTCCGTTCTGCCATCGGACTCCTGATGCCGTAGTTGACCGGCTGCGTTCCGAATGCGGATCGACAGGTCTGAAACCTTGCGTCGGCTTCTTCCCTGTAGGCGGATGAAGACATCATCGCCCATGAATTCCGCCCCCATCCTGCGCCATGCCGGCACGGCCGCCCTGCTGCTGCTCGCCGCGCACTCCTTCGCCGCCCAGCCCGAGCCGGTGATCTCCAGTGTCCGAATCGGACAATACAATCGAACAGAATCCGAAACGGCCTCCGGGCGTCGATCAGGCCAACCCCTGGGTCGTGAGGATCGAGAAGCTGTCCGGGATCTTCAACCCACAGCCCGTCCGACCGCATGGGAGGATCCGCTGCCTGTCCACTGGAGGTTCCGGGAGTCGGGAACCACCGAACCATTGAAGGCCATCGTCCATGCATCCGGCCGATTCGTGGCGGTGGGTGGAGACCGGGATGCCGTCATCCCGGCCTCGCCAGACGGTGAGCATTGGCAGCAACAGGAGGCGGACGACGCCAGCGGTCTTGCAGATTTGGTCGTTGCCGGAGGCCAGTTTGTGACCGTTGGAGGACAGCGTCCAAGATTCATAAATGGCCTCCGACGGCTATGGTCCTGACATCCACCGATGGCGTTGTATGGGAGCGCCTTGCGGTGCCTGCAACAAACGCGCTGTTGAGCGTCGCCCACGGAAAAGGAAAATCGGTCTGCGGACTTGTTGTGGGTCCGGTCTCCCTCCCAATCGGTGTCCCGGCTTCAGCCGGCCATCGCCATTCCCCCGGCTCCCTGCACCCTTCCCAAGGCCCGGCACGCTAAAGCGTAGAGACCCAACCACCGCTCTCCGTCCCCCCGTTCCGAAACATGCGGGAGCTTGCTCCAGCAGACGATCGCACCCCCAAGGCGTCGAGCACGCACCGGAGCTGCCTTCCATGGATCGAGGGTGGCGGTTCGGTCCACACCACGAAATCCGCGCGCCGGATCTTCTCCCGCAATGGCCATTGCGAGGCGATCCGCTGCCGGATGTGATCTGCCGTCCAGCCCCGGTCGAGGAGTCTCCGATTCTGGGTCTCCGTCAGGCAGGCGACGCAGGCAATGGCATCGAAATGCGACTCTGCCCGCGTCTCGTAGAGGAGCGGAATCACGACCGCACCCAGAACGGCCCCCTGCCCGCGCCAGATGATCGTCCTCCGCTCCCATTCAGCCCGTATCCGGGGATGCAGAATCCCCTCGAGGCGAACCCTTTCCCCGGCATCGGCAAATACCCGCTGGCCCAACCGGCTCCGGTCCAGCACGCCATCCGCGGCAAACACCCCATCGCCGAAAGCCTCCCGGATCTCCCGCAGGGCGTCCGAACCCGGAGCCACCACTTCCCGGGCAATGCGATCGGTGTCGGCCACGGGATACCCCATCCGCTCCAGGAAGTCCGCCGCCGTGGACTTCCCCATCCCGATGCCGCCGGTCAACCCCAGTAACACCATGGTGCGTGTGCCATCCGGGTGGACATCCATTCACCCTGCCTCGTCCGCCACCGCGTCGAGTGCCTCGCGAAGTTCCGACTCGGGAACCGACTGTCCCCATTCCACCTCCCCAATCGCCCGCGCCAGGACGAAGCGCACGACTCCGTCGCTGACCTTCTTGTCGAGCTGCATCGCCGCCAGCAACCTTCGTCGCCGGGCGGCAGGCAGATCGACACGCACCGGGAGTCCGGCGCGTTCGAACAAGACCCGGATTCGGTCCACTTCGGACGGGGCCAATCCCATCAACGCCGACGACAAGTGGGCTGCCGCCATCTGCCCGATCGATATGGCCTCGCCGTGCAGGAACTGGCCGTATTCCGTGATCGCCTCGAGGGCATGTCCCACCGTATGCCCGAAGTTCAGAATCGCCCGGCGCCCGCTTTCCTTCTCGTCCTGCCCCACCACCTCGGCCTTGATCGCACAACACCGCGCCACCACCGGGCCCAGCACCGCGGGATCGAGTTTCAGCAACCGATCCAGATCCCGTTCCAGGCGCCGGAACAAGGCGGCATCCGCGATGATGCCGTACTTGATGATCTCGGCCAGCCCCGCCCGAAGCTCGCGTGCCGGAAGCGTGCCCAGCGTCTCCAGATCGCAGAGCACCAGTCGCGGCTGAAGAAACGCCCCCACCAGGTTCTTCCCGGCCCGCAGGTTGACCCCGACTTTCCCGCCCACCGAACTGTCCACCTGGGCCAGCAGGGTGGTGGGCACCTGGACCAGGGCGATCCCCCGCAGGTAGGTCGCCGCCACGAACCCCGCCAGATCCCCCGTCACCCCGCCCCCCAACGCCACCACGAACGACCGCCTTTCCAATCGATGCCGCGCCAGCGCATCGCAACAACGCTCGACTGTCGCCATCCGCTTCGATCCCTCCCCCGGCGGCACCCGGACCAGCACGGGTTCGAATCCCGCCCCCCGCAGACTCTCCAGCACCCCGGGCGCCCACCGCTCCGTCACCCCCCCGTCGGCAATCACCGCACACCGTGTCGCCAGGCCCAGCGCCCGACACCGCCGCCCCAGGGACCCCAGCAACCCCTGCCCCACCCAGACGGAATAACTCCTCGTCCCCAGCGGGACCGTGACCTGACGCATGGCGACGACCCTAGCCGCCCTGGGGCGCCATTCCAATCACGAGCCCATTACGCGCCGGTGTCGCGAGATGAAGGCATTCTTTACAGGACCCGGCTCCTCCCCGACAACCCCCTCACCGCGAACGGGTTGCTTTCGTGTCCTGGCCGAATTGTGGCAGTAATTTGGCCCAGCAGTGTCGGCTTTGATTACAGATCGGCCATCCATCCACCCCGGTTCGGCCGGCTTCCGAACCAACCGTCTGCTGATAACCAACGGGTTAGCCAACAAACCGACTCCGTCAGGAAGCTCTGGCATCAGGGTTGCTTAATGGCAGGTGTTGGATGAACCAACGAAGTAACACAAGGTTGTAAAATGAAGATGTACAAGAAGTTGGCGGTGTTGGCGGCGGCGATGACGATGGCGACCTCCAGTTGGGCCGGTTTCATCGGAATCACGGCCCAGGGCGGCAATCCGAGCGGTGAAATGACCAAGCTCCTCACCCTGATCACGGTCGGCGAGGACTGCGTACTGTCCTTCATCGCGAAGGACGAACTGACGTTCGAGAAGGTCTCGAAGGGTGGCCTGGGGGTCGAAGCGAAGTCGTACACCTACCCGAACCTCAATTTCCTCGGCGACCTCAGCGGCTACGACACGATCTTCGTCGGCGTCAAGGCCGCGACCCAGATCGCCTGGTACGAGTATCCGACCGAAGACCTCCCGCTGACCTTCTCCTCTGGCACGATCAACAAGGACATCTCGCACATCAGCTTCTTCGGACTGAGCTGCCCCCCCGATGAGCCGCCCACGGTGCCCGATGCCGGTTCGATGCTGGTGATGCTCGGGGCCGGGATGGTCAGCCTCGCCGGACTGCGCCGCAAGCTGCGCCAATAAGTTCACCTTTCCGAACACCCAACCCAGTCCAAGCGAGGTCGCCCGCGGTTCGCCGCGGGCGATTTTCTTTCAAGACCCTGGGCGCGCGCAGTCAACCCGCCGGAGAGGGGATCCGGCAGGCCGTCACCAAGCCCGCTCGATGCTCCGCCGCTTCCACAGGAACTCGAACATGTTCCCCTCGTGCGGCTGGTCCCAGGAGATCTTCATGGTGGACACCGGCCCGATGTTGAGGCGCTCGATCTCCGGGTAGGCTTCCAGCCGCTCGATCAGGGCCGGATCCCGCGTGATGGCGGTACAGGCCAGCGTGTATCCCAGGGCCTGCGGAATTTCCGAGACCGGGGCGGTGACCACAGCCGCGTACGGGCAGAGGAACTCCCGGTTCGCCAGCGGATGGGCGAACGAATCGCACCGGACGATGGTCGGACGCAGGTAGGTTCCGCCCTCGAACACCACCTTGCGGGGCCCGGACCGGTGCTTCGCCGTGACGTCCTCCGCTCCGGGCGTACCGAGTCCCTCCTCGATCTGGGCATCGATGTAGTCCGCCATCTTCGGATTGGCGAAGCCCGACAACCGGGCCGCGTCGTCATCGGGCCGCGACGGCCCCACAGGACCCAGCCGCCGGGCGAGGGCGTCGGCAATCTCCCCGGCGTGGCGCGGCACCACCACCGCGCTGGCATTGATGCAGGAACGCCCCCCGTTGTCGGCGATGGAGGCCTCGATGACATCGAGGTATTCGCGCCAGTTGTCGATCTCGTCGTCGCCGATGACGATCTTGCTCCAGCCTGGCCCATGGACCTGGATGGCCGGGTTTGCCGCATACTGCTGGGTGGTGGACTTGTCCCCGAAGATCAGCGCCCGGCCGCAGGTGTTGAGGATGGTGGCCGAGCCTTCATGATCGGTCGGATAGAACCCGAACGCCTCGGCGGGAATCCCGGCGGCAATGAATGCCTGGATCAGCCGGTAGGGCGTCCACGGTTCCTCCCTGCCCGGCTTGATGACCACCGGGGTCTTGAGGGCGATCGCCGGAATCCACAGGGAATTCACCGCCGGAGAATTGCTGGGCATCACCAGCCCGAGCGCCTGGCAGGTCGGAAAGAAGCTCAGCTTGGTTCCGAACTGCTCCCCGAACCCGCGGTCCAGCAACCCCAGATCCAGGCCCCGGGACAACCCGTTGAGCACCTCCGTCATGTGGGTCAGCGCGTAGTGGATCTTGGCCATGTTCCGCCGGACCATCCCGTGCGGCAGGCCGCTGGTGAGACTCAACGTGGCCACGTATTCGGACGGAGACTGCGTGTGGCCCCGGTCCCCCAGCGGCAGCGTCCCTTCAAGGAACAACTCCCCCGCCCGGGCCGACCGCTCGATCAACTGCGCCACCGTGAACGGCTTCAACGAAGCACGCGCCGTCGCAATGCGGGCCAGGTCACGTTTGACAATGCCCCCGTTGACCTGGGAGACCGCGGCCAGCGTCGCGCCGGAACGGTGGTCCTTGAGTTCGGTCTTTTCGAGGGACTCGTACGGACGTCCGAGTCGGAGGGCGGGAAGGTGCGGGACGGTGCTCATGAATCCGGAGCGGCACTATACGGAGGCCACTGCCTGGCGCCAGCCGCGGTTGCGGCACCGGCACGGGATCGGCGCGTCGCCGGAGGGCTGGCCGGCGCGTGGGCCTATTCGTACCGCAGCGCCTGGATCGGGGCGAGACGGGCGGCCTTGATCGCCGGCAGCAGGCTGGCCACCAGCCCGACGGTCACACTGAAGGCCACCGCGGCGGCCATCGGGGCGAAGGTAACCACCGGAGCATTGGCCGAAGGAGACAGGCGATCCAGCAGGGCCACCAGCCCGAAGGAAGCCGCCACCCCGGCGAGCCCGCCCAGAGCGGCGATCACGCAGCCTTCGACCAGCACCTGCAGGAAGATCGCTGCCGGAGGCGCGCCGATCGCCTTGCACGTCCCAATCTCGCGGATCCGCTCGGTGATGCTGGCCAGCATGATGTTCATGATCCCGATCCCGCCCACCAGCAGGCTGAGCCCGGCAATGATGCCCCCGCTGATGCGGGCGTTCCGGATGCGCTTGTTGATGTCCTCCACCCGGTTTTCCTGCGTCTCGAAGGCGAAGTCCTCGATGCCCCGATGGGTCGTGAGCAGGATGTTGCGCGCCTGCTGCAACGCCGCTTCGAGCTGGGTGAGGTCCTGCACCTTGACATCGATGTCCGACAATCGCGGTTCGGCCATCCCGTCGGTGCCGGAGGCGGAGCGGAACTTCACCCACGCCGTGTTCAGCGGGATGTACACCACGTTGTTCTTCCGCCAGAAGGCGTCCCATCGCGGACTCCTCCATCCGCGCTGACGGGTCACGCCGCCATTCCCCGGGTCGGTTTGCGGCTGGCGGGCCGCCGCCTGACGCTGCCGCATGGACTGCTCGCTCTCGTAATGCCGGAACATCCCCACAATGGTGAACGGCTGGCCGTTGATCAGGATCTGCTCACCGATCGGAATGACCGGCCCGCCCGTCTCCGCTGGAGCACCGAACAGCTCATCCCGAATCCCGGTCCCGATGACACAGACGCTGTGGGCGTACTCCTCGTCGAGGTCGCCGAGGAACCGGCCGTGCTCGATCTCGTACAGGTTCATCTCGAGGACCGCCGGCCACGCGCCCACGACTTCCGAGGGGTAATGGTCCCGGCCACCCCGGGACACGACGGCGCGGCGCACCGACATCTCGGGCGAAACCACCGTCAGCAACGGGGCGCTGGCCTTGAGCGCGTACACGTCCTGAAGCGTTCGGCCCGGGGCAAGGTCGCGGAGGTGTTCCTGGTGGGTCGGCACTTCCTGTTCGCGGATCAGGACCTTGTTGAGTCCGCCCATGGCGATCATCGCCTCCTTCATCCCGTTCTCCATGCCCTTCACGATGGCCGCCATGGCCACCAGGCTGCACACCCCGAGAACGATCCCCAGCATGGTCAGCAGCGAACGAAACCGGTGGCTCCAGACCTCTTTGATCCCAATCAGCAGCGCAATGTAGAAGGTCATCGGATGTGTCCCCGGGCGGTCCTCATTCGTAACGCAGCGCCTGGATCGGATGCAGCCGCGAGGCCCGCACCGCCGGATACAGCCCCGCCACAATGCCCACCACGACGCTGAACCCGAAGGCCACCCCCAGCGCCATCACGGTGATTTGCGGAGCGTTGTCGGTCGGCGTGAACGCCCCGATCAACTGAACCACCCCCCAGGACGCCCCCAATCCCGCCAACCCGCCGACGACCGAGATCACCACCGACTCGACCAGGATCTGCGTGAACACCGCCTCCGTCGTCGCCCCGACCGCCTTGCGGATCCCGATTTCCCGCACCCGCTCCGAAACGCTGGCCAGCATGATGTTCATGATCCCGATCCCGCCCACGATCAGGCTGATGGCCGCGATGATGGTCCCGCTCATCCGCGCGTTGCGAATCGCCGTCTGGATTTCGGCCGCCCAATCCTCCTGGGTGCGAAAGGTGAAATCCTCGATCCCGCGGTGCGTCATCATCAGCACGTTGCGCGCCTGCTGCAATGCGGGCTCGAGCTGGTCCAGGCTGGCCACCCGGAACTGGATGTTCGACAGACGGTGATCCGCCGCCCCGTCCACCCCCGAACCGGCCCGGAACTTGGTGAGCATGGTCTGCAATGGGATCATCACCGTGTCGTTCTTGATCCGGAACGCGAACCCCCCGGGACCGCCTCCCCGCCATCCACGCCGCCGGTCGGGGCCCGAAGCGGCATTCGTCGAGGGCGGCAGCGATTGCAGATACTCCCTTTCCCGTCGCGCCTGCTCGCTCTCGTAGTGCTGGAACATCCCCACAATGGTGAACGCCTGGCCGTTGATCGTGATGCGTTCCCCGATGGGGATGACCTCCCTCCCCGTCCGCTCCGGATCTCCAAACAGGGCGTTCCGGATCGATGTGCCGATCACACACACACTCCGGCCCAGCTCGTCATCCAAATCCGTGATCATCCGCCCGTGCTCGATCACATGCTCGTTGATTTCCGCGTATCCGGGCCAGGTTCCGGCAAGAATCGACGCTCTGGTCTGCCGTCCCCGATATCCCAGCGTCGCGGAGCCAGGTGACCATCGGTTGATTTCGAAGGCAGGAACGATGTCCCGCAACAGGGGCGCCCCCGCCCTCAACGCCGTCACATCCCCCAGCGTCAGTCCCGGCGCCATGTCCGCCAGATGCCGCTGCCAGACCGGCAGTTCCGTCTGTGGCTCAACCCGGATCTTCTCCAGCCCGCCCATCGCCACCAGCGCCTCCTTCAAACCGTTCTCCATCCCCCGCACCAACGCCGACATCGCCACCAGGCTCGACACCCCCAGCACGATCCCGGACATGGTCAGCAACGAGCGGGCCTTGTGCGCCCAGATCTCCTTCAGGCCGGTGACAATGGTGTTGCCGAAATTCATGCCGTCAGACCGCTCCCAAAACCCGGATACCCGCCGGGCGCGAACGGCTCGCAATCTGACGCGCCACCGGCGGAATTCAATCCGCCATTGCTTCGCTCACTCCTCCCCTGTGCATCCCCGGTTGTCGGCACCGAGCCAGCGAATCGGAGGGACGAGCTCTGCGAGTCCTCAATCCAACGCTCCACACCGTTGCGGCCTCGTGGAACTCGGCCCTCCGAAGCGCCGTTCGGCGGAGTTCGCACCTCTCCCCACAACTCCGGGATGCACTGACTCCTCCCCCGTGCCACTCACCGCTCGGGAATCCGCAGGACGGTGTTCGGCAGGAGACGCCGTTCGTTCACTCCGGGATTCGCCCTGCGAAGGGACTCGAGCGGCACTCCGTACTGTCGCGACAGCCGTATCAGGGTATCCCCCGATTGAATGCGATGCGTCCGCACGGAACCTGCCGGGGACTCTCCACGACTGCTCCGCGCCTCCGCACGCAAAGCCCCCCCGGACGCTGCACCAGGTGGCTGGGATGCGCCCGACCGGACATCTGCGGAGGCCGGAAGCGCGGCCGCCAGACGACGGACCTCATTGCTCCAATAGGAGGCGTAGGCCACCGCCTGGGTCACCTGGGTGCGCAAGGCAAGATTCTCCCGGCGCGTGTCGCTGAGATCTCGAGCAATCGCGTCGCTGCGCACCACCAGCGGCACCGTCGTCGCCAGGCGTTCCGTGCAATTGGTCACCCGACGCCGGATGTCGTCCGCCCGCGGATCGTTGGGGCGCAGGCGCAGGTACCGCTGGTAGTGATAGACCGCATCGGCATACCGCCCCAGCGGCCCCTCGCACAGGGCGGCGAAACCGAGGTGAGCGTTGGCCAGTCGCGGATTCCGTTCGAGAGCCTGTTCGTAGTGCGCCGCCGCCGCCTCGAAATCCCGCAGCAACTCCGCGTCCCGCGCCCGCTGGAAATGCCGGTCACGATCCTCCGATGCCGGCATGAACATATCCGGCGAGCATCCGACCATTCCGACCGCGAAAAGGGCCAGCGGGATCCAGGCGCGCCACCCGCCCCGCCCCGCCGCAGTCCGTAACATGCGGGCAGGCTAGACGACCCCTCGGCCCGGAGCAATTGCCACCGGCCACAGACCGGTTCCCGCCGACTTGCCCGTTGACGCGGGTCCGGCCCGCTCCCGAACCTTCCCGCCAATGCCGAGCATTCAGCACGCCCTGCTTTCCGTTTCCGACAAGGCCCACCTGGTCCCGTTCGCCACCCGCCTGGCGGCGGCCGGGGTCACCCTGATCTCCACCGGCGGAACCGCCCGGGCCCTCCGCGAGGCGGGCCTGACGGTCACCGAACTCAGCGATTACACGGGCTTCCCCGAAATGCTCGACGGACGCGTCAAGACCCTCCACCCCAAGGTTCACGGCGGGCTTCTCTTCCGCCGCGACCTGCCCGATCACGTGGCCGCCGCCGCCGCCCATGGCATCGAACCCATCGACCTGGTGGTGGTGAATCTGTACCCCTTCGAGGCCACCGTGGCCCGACCCGGCGTCACCCTCGAGGAGGCCATCGAGAACATCGACATCGGCGGCCCCTCCATGCTCCGCAGCGCCGCCAAGAATCATGAGAGCGTCACTGTGGTCACCGACCCGGCCGATTACGACCTGGTCGCCACCCAGATCGCCGAACGCGGAGAAACGACCCTCGAACTCCGCCGCCGCCTCGCCGCCAAGGTCTTTGCCCGCACCGCCGCCTACGACGCCGCCATCGCCCGCCACCTCGAAGGCCAGGCCGACCCGCATTCCGTACTCCCGTCCCACCTCTCCCTTGCGGCGCCTCGGGTTCAAACCCTTCGCTACGGAGAGAACCCCCACCAGGCCGCCGCCTTGTATGGCCGGTTCCCCGATTTCTACCGCCAACTCCATGGCAAGGAACTCTCGTACAACAACATCCTCGACCTCACCGCCGCCGCCGCCCTGATCGCCGAATTCAACGGCGAGGCCCCCACTCTCGCCATCCTCAAGCACACCAACCCCTGCGGCGTGGGCCAGGGTCCGTCGCTCCTGGCCGCCTGGGAAAACGCCCTTGCCACGGATCGCCAGGCTCCGTTCGGCGGCATCATCGCCGCCAATCGCCCCATCGACCGACCCTGCGCCGAGGCCATCGCCGGGATCTTCAGCGAAGTGATCGTCGCCCCCGACTTTGAGGCGGAAGCGATCGAGGTCCTGCGCTCCCGCAAGAACCTGCGCCTGCTCCGGGTCCTTCGGGATCCCGTTTCGGAGCAACCCTGGGATCTCCGCAGCGTGGGCGCCGGCTCCTATCTCCTCCAGCAACGGGATGCCGATTCGCCAGGCCCAGACTCTCTCAAGGTCGTCACCCGCCGCGCCCCTACCGACTCCGAACTCCGTGCCCTCCGTTTCGGCTGGCGCGTGGTCCGCCACGTGAAGTCCAATGCCATCGTGTACGCCGGCGTCGATGCCGCCGGACACGGCCGCACCCTGGGCGTCGGCGCCGGACAAATGAGCCGGGTGGACGCCAGCCGGATCGCCGTCTGGAAGGCCGGGGAAGCCGGGCTTACCCTTGCCGGGAGCGTCGTCTGCAGCGACGCGTTCTTCCCCTTCCCCGACGGACTCGTGGCCGCCGCGTCAGCCGGTGCCACCGCGGCCATTCAGCCGGGCGGTTCCGTCCGCGACGCCGAGGTCATTCGCGCCGCAGACGAGCGGGATGTTGCCATGATCTTCACCGGCGTCCGCCACTTCCGGCATTGACCCGGTGCCCGGGGAGTTCGGCTCGCTAGCCCACGCGGCGCACGGCGTCTTCGGACCCGTAGGGGTTGGGGACGCGCAGCGTGCATTCCGGGTCGTCCCGCCACTGGCCGTCCACCAGGAAGCGGTAGTGATACTCGCCCGGCCCCAGGGCCACGCTGCCCTTCCAGACGCCGGTGGCGTCCTTGGCCAGATTGACGGGGGCGTGCTTCCAACTGGTGAAGTCGCCCACCAACTGGACACTCATGGCCGTGGGGGCGGTGATGCGGAATTCCTGACTGATCTTCTTGGATGCGGACATGGGCACTCCTTTCCCGGTCGCTTCCCCGCCGCGCTGTGTTTGGGTCGTGTTGCGGCGCACGGGTCCTAGCGACCGCCTCCACCTTGGGACAATCGCCCGATTTCACAACCAGGGAGTGGCGAGTTGAAACCGATCCCGGTGATTGTTCGATTTTTAATAAGCCCGGCACCTTACTATTGACCATCAACACTTATTTAATAGGCCTGGCCTTTTACAATTGACCATCACCACGGTTCCGCTGCGGCCTGATGGACGTACCTGGGGGGGCATCGAACTGGAGCAGGGTGTCAGTAATTAATAGCCGGGCTTATTATTTACAGGCGTCAACAATTAACAATAAACAATAAACAGCCTGCCTTTATATTTTATTCGCTCTATGGACAGCAGAGGTTGGATCCGGAGGCGATCCGGGAGGGCAGGGGCCGTGGGGGCTGCAGTCGCTCGGTCGCCTCAGAGCGTCGGCGCAACTCCCGACAGCGAGCCCGGCAGGGCGTACCGTTCGAGGTACTTGAGCGCGACCCGGAGGTCCCTGGGGATCGGGCATTCCATGCGCGTCGGTTCGCCCGTCACCGGATGGGCCAATTCCAATATCGAGGCATGCAGCGCCACCCGTGCCATCAATGGTCGCTCCTCCTTGTTCCGGGATCGCCGATAGCCCGGCTTGACCTCCGACAACCACAGCGGGCCACCCCCGTACAGGGCATCCCCGACGATCGGGCACTTCGCCCATTGGAGATGCACCCGGATCTGGTGGGTCCGACCCGTAAGCGGCCGGCATTCCAGCCACACGAACCCGTTGAATCGGGTGATGACCCGGCAGTCGGTGCGACTTCGCTTGCCGAACTTCGGATGCACCCGCATCACCCCGGGCCGCGTTGGGTGCGGACCCAGCTTCGCCTCCACCGTCCATGCATCCTCGGGCGGCCCGCCATGCGCCAGGGCATGGTAGGTCTTGATCGGCTTCTCGGACCCGAACAGATCGGCCAGCGCGGTGAGGACAGGTTTCGACTTTGCCAGCAACAGGACCCCGGAAGTCTCGAAGTCGAGCCGGTGGGCATTGGCAAGGTAGGTCAGGCCACGCTCCCGTACCCAGGGAACTCCCCGCCGAATGTGGGCATGAAGGAGGCCCATCAGGTTCGGCCGCTGCGGATCGTAACGATCCGGCGAGGTGAGCAAACCCGATGGCTTGTCCACCGCGAGCAGGTGCTCATCCTCGAACACCACCGGGACCTCCCAATACTCCCGGGTCTCGGGGGACGAAAGTTTGAGGCACGCCGGCGGGCGCTCCGAGGAATCGTTCATCGCACAGCGGCAGGGCCGCTCACTGCGCGCCGGTCATCGGCGCGGCGGCGGTCTCGGACCCGGCGCCCGATCGCCCGGGGAACCGCACATCGGCCGCGGCGAACCGCTTTCTTTCCCACTCCATGAAGGCCGAGAATCGCCCCAACTGCCGCGCCTGCGACAGGAATTCCGGCAGTTCGCGCCGCAATTCCTCCTCGGGTGCCGGTTCCTTCGAACCCAGGAAGAGGACAAATCCCCCATCGAACGACGAGGTAAACCCGCTGATCTTCCCCACGTCGAGACTCTCCGCCACCCGAAGGAGCTCTGACACCGTCGGACGCAGCCCAAGCTGCGGAAGGCTCACCGTCGAGCGCGCGAACCGATCCACGGGAATGGCCGCATACCCCGCCTCGGCGGACGCCTCCTCAAAGCTCTTCCCCTCGGCCACGGCCGCTTGTGCTGCCGCCGCAAAGGCCCGACCAGCAGCCTCTGCCAGGGAACGCGATTCCGAACGCCGCAACGACTCCGTCACCCGGTCCCAAACCAGCTCCAGCGGCTGCACATCGGGGGGGATCCGCCGGTCGAAGGCATACACATACACCGCCTCTTCACCAATCACCGGCGTGGCAAACGGCTCCTCCGCCGACAGGGCGAAGGCGGCCCGGTTGAAGGTGGATGGCACCCTCATTCCCGGTGCCGGCTCGAAGGCGTTGAACGGAAAACTCCGCTGCGCCTCCATCCCCAATTCCTCCGCCAGACGGTCGAGCGAATCGGGCACCGGCTCCATCTGGTACAGCCGGTTCGCAAATTCGTTTGCCTTCCGCCGGGCCAGGCTCAGCGCCAGGTTACGCTTGAACTCCTCCGTCATGTCCGTCCGGGCCGCCTCCGGCGACTGCGGATTGCCCTCGGCATCCCGGAATGTCTCAGCATCGCGCTGCTGAATGGCTGCATCGATCATCTGCGCGAAATTGGTGCTGGTGTTGAACTCCGTCTCCGCCTCGGCCATGAATTGGGTCGCCGCAAACCGCACATACCGCACCACCATCCGCTCGGGAATCCGGTACTCCGCCATCCGGTTCGTGTAATGCCGCCCGATGGCGTCCGGGCTCAGATCCACCTGGGCGACGTAATTGCTCGCCGCGAAGACCACCACCGACCCGGAATACTGCCGGTTCGCCTCCAGGTACCGGGCCTCGGCCTCCCGCGGCGGCACCAGGGCCCCGCTCATTCCCGTCAGTTGAACCAGATGCTGCAATGCCACCTCGCGCCGCATGAACCGCTCGAAGTCCGTCCGTGCCAGCCCCCCCTGCTGCAAGATCACCCCCAGAAACTGCTCGTACGCCGCCCGGTTGAAGGTCCCTGTCCGTTCATCCCGCAAAAAGGGCAGCTCCACGATCCGCGCCGCCGCCACCTCGTCGGTCACCTCGATTCCCAACCGTCGCGCCTCGTCCAGCAGGAACAGCCGGTTGATCACCTGCGTCTCCTCGTCCCAGCCCCGACCGCTGCCCGTCGGCCACTCGCCTTCGCGCAGCCAGTACCCGAGGCGCGCCTCTTTCAGCGCCGCCATGTAGTCGTCGTAGTCGATGGCCCGGCCCCCGATGCTCCCCAGGGCCCCGCGTGGCACCCCCCCACCGCCCATGCCCGGCTGGTTGGGCGAGAAGAAGATCACAAAGCTGACGATCACGATCCCGATGAAGATCAGCCCGATCGCTTGGTTCTTGCGGATGAACTGGAACATACGATTTCCCGACGCAAAGGAACGGGACCCTAGCCGCCAACGAAAAATCCGGTCAAACGCTTTCGAGCTTCCCCTCCCCATCCCGGTGCATCCCAACCCGCCCCTTGGCCATTGACTCGCCACCCGGGCCCGATTGGGATTCCATGACAGTGCCGGGTCAACGGCCCGCCATTCCATGAACTCTCGATTCTTCCCGGGTGTGCGGCGGTTGGGGTGTTGTCTCGTGACCTTGGCCGCCCTCTCCGGGCCCATCGGGGCCGCCCCGTGGCCGCAGGAAGGCATGATCGTCAACTGGGGCTGGAGGATCATCCCCACCGGCACCTGGGGCGGCCGGGCCATCGCGGCCGGCGTGACCTTCAACCTCGCCCACGGATACTTCATCCCCCCCGACGGCCTGGCCTATCCCCGTGGGCCGGTCCTCTACGATGAATTCCGTCCCCTCGACCTCACCGACGTCGTGGACATGGCCATCGGCGAGTTCTTCGCCGTCGCCCTTCGGGGGGACGGAACAGTGGTCACCTGGGGTCGCATGGAAGGCACCATGGAGGGTCCCCCCGGGCCTCGACCCGAGATCGTCATGCCCGAGGGCCTGAACCATCTCGTCGCCGTGGCCGCCACGGATCGCCTTGCCGCGGCCCTCCGCGCCGACGGACGGGTCCTGACCTGGGGCGACGAATGGTCCCTCAGGGTCGCTGAAGTTCCGGAGATCGACGACGCCCTGGCGATTGCCGGCTGTGGCGGCGCCTTTCTGGCCCTCCGTCGGGACGGGTCCGTCGTCGCCTGGGGACCGTTTGCCACGCCCGGGTATCGCCATTTGATGTCCCTCCAACGGAACGTCGCGGCCATCGCCCAGGGCTTGTCCCACGCCCTCCTCCTGCGCCATGACGGAACCGTCCTGCACATCTCCCAGGAGCATCCCGAGGGCGAACGGGTCGAGGGCATCACGAACGCCACCGCCGTCGCGGCGGGACGGCACAGCAGCCTGATTCTCAAGGCCGACGGGACCGTCATGGGCTGGGGCTCCGACGGAGCGCCGCCGTCCGGCCTCAAGGACGTGGTCGCCATCTACGCCGGCGGCCAGAGCAGCTTCGCCTGGACGCTGGCCCCTTTCATCGCCTATCTGCCGCCCCACACCGTCCTGGAACCGGGCATGCCGTTGCAGATCGAGGTCGAGGCGGTGGCCCGCGGCGTGCCTTCCTATCAATGGCTCCGCGACGGCGTCCCGATCCCCGGCGGCACCGGGCCCCGCCTGATGGTTCCCGAGGTGGGAGAGACCGATGCGGGATTCTACCGGGTGGTGGTCAGCCATGCCGGTTACTCCGCCACCAGCGAGGCGGTCGGCGTGGCCGTCGGCCGTCCGCTCATCCTCTCCGGGCCCGACGACCTCACGGTGGTCGAGTCCTCCAAGGCCACACTGCTGGTGCGGCAGTTGTCCCGGGACTGGCCCGCGTTTCAATGGTATCGCGGAGACGAGCCGATCCCGGGCGCCAACTGGCCCTTCCTGGAATTCCCCGAGGTCAACCGCTCCGACGAGGGCGAGTACCGGGTCGAGGTGACGAACGAATACGGGGTGACTGAAAGCCGGCGGGCCCGGCTGACGGTCGTCGCCGACACCGGGCCACGCCTCGATCAGACCCAGCCGCAATCCTGCAGCGCCGCCGATCTGCGCCCGGGCCCGGGCCTGCGCGAACTGGCCCAGACCTTCACCCCATCCATCTCCGGCCGCTTTCATCACGTCCTCTTCTCGGGAAATGCGGGGAGTCCCGCCCAGGAATGGCCCACCCTCGTGGAACTTCGTGAAACCGTGGAGGGACGTCCCGAGGGACCCCTCCTCGGAAGCGTGGCCGTCCCGGCCCTGAACACCGGCGTCGAGGCCCATTTCGCGGATCAGGCCATCTACCTCGAAGCGGGGCGGCGTTACGCCCTGGTGTTCTCCACCGAGGCGCCCGAATCCAGGAACGCCTCCCAGTACACGATCCGGACCTGTTTCTTCGATCTGTACCCGGGTGGCGACCTGTGGATCCGCTGGCCCGGAGGTTCCTGGACCATTCCGGACCTCAAGCCGGACGGCACCGGCAGCACGGACCTGGCGTTCTCGACCTATATGATCGCCGGGCTGCCGCCCATCCGGCTGGACGAGCCGCGACCCGGCTCCCTGTTCCAGGCGGGGGACGAAATCCGGCTGCGCGCCGTTCCGGATCCGGAAGGGGAAGCGGTCACCGAAGCGACCTTCTACGCCAACGGCGCCCCGATCGGGAGTGTCGTCGAGCCTCCCTTCGAGATCGCCTGGCGTCCGCTCGAACCTGGATCGGTCGAACTGGCCGTCGAAGCCGTGCTGGGCGGAACCCTCCACCGATCCGAACCGGTCTCCATCCAGGTGCGCCTGGGCGGACCTCCCAACGACGATTTTGCCCACCGTGCGATTCTCGAGGGCGACGCACCCCGGGCCGTCATGGATTTCACCCGCGCCACGACCGAACCCGACGAACCGCGGCCCTTCCCGGAGGCCCTGGGCCGGACGCTCTGGTGGGAATGGACTGCCAGTCGCACCGGCCACGTCACGGTCGGAGTCCCCGGACCGACCGGTTCGGGCGTGGCGTTCGCGGTCCTGGACGGAACGAGCCCGGTGTCAGGCACCCTGACGTCCACAGGTCTCGGTTCCTGCGAGTTTCACGCCACCCGGGGACGCATCTACCTCGTCGTCGCCGATGTACTGGTCGAACCGGAGTCGCCCATGACCCTCCATCTCGCCTCCGCCGACCTCGCGCTCCGCACCGACCCGAACCCCCGCGGCCCCGATGCCTCCGAGTCGTACCGGTTCCTCCTCGACCGGATCCATCGGGAACGGGTGCTGTCCGAAGTCCACCTCCTCCGCGACGGTGTGCCCGTCGCATCCATGCCCGGCGACCAGTCTGAATACGCATGGGACATTCCCCTGGAGGAGCCCGGCACGTTCGTCTGGCAGGTGCGCGCCACGAATGCCGAAGGATTCGCGGCCGCCTCGGCACCCCTGCCGATGTCCGTTCGCCCGGCCAATGACGATCACCAGCGGGCCATCGAGCTGGGCGGCACCCGGGCCCGCGTCACCGGCAGCAACGTGGCCGCCACCCGCGAGGCGATCGACTACCGCATGGGCGCGGAGGGCCTCTGGGGCACCAACGAAGGGGGCCGTTCGATCTGGTATCGCTGGACCGCCCCGGCCTCCGGCATGATCGAACTGACGGCCTCGGGCACCCACCACCCCAACGGCCCGTCCTTCCACGCACTCCTGGCCGCCTTCCTCGGGGATTCGCCGTCCCTGGCCACCTACGTCGGCAAGGTCGTCATCAGCATCTGGAGCCCCGTCTTCCGGTGGCGGGTCGAGGAAGGCGCCACCTACCTGTTCCTGGTGGACGGCGCGTTCGGCGAGGAGGGCCGGATCGTCTTCGACCTCGCCCTGCGCCCCGTCAACGACTCGTTCGCCGATCGCGCCAGGATCGAGGGCGGAGTCGTCCGGACCCGCGGATCGCTCCAGGGTGCCACCCTCGAATCGGCCGAAGTGGCGCTGTTCGGAACCGCCGACGCCGTCTCCGCCTGGTGGACCTGGACCGCCCCGGCCGGCGGCCCCGTGGAGATTTCGGCGGTGTCCCAGACCGCCTCCGCCCCGTCGCTCACGGTGCGCCTGTTTTCCGGGTCCCAACTCGGTTCGCTGACCGCGATCCCGGACCTCACCCTTCCGGGAACGCCGCGCCCGACGATCGCCTTCCTTGCCGAACGCGATCAGACCTATCACATCGCCGTGCTCGGCCCGCGGGATGCCACCGGCGAATTCCTCCTGTCGCTGGACCATCTGGGAATCCGGCTGGTGGTTCCGGCCGACGGATCGGTCTTCCGGGTCCCGGCGGAAGTGCCCCTGGAGGCCCGTCTCCCCGATCCGGAGACCCGCCCGCTCGCCATCTTCTACTTTGCCAATGGAGTGGAAATCGGCCGGGCGCTCGAAGCGCCCTACGTCCTGTCATGGCATCCGGCCGAACCCGGGATGTACCAACTGGAAGTCGAAGCCCACATGCCCTCCGGCGTCACGCTCCGCAGTCCGTCCGTCGCCGTGACCGTCGTCGAGGGAACGGATCTCCCGAGGCCCCGGGTGTTCGCCGGCCCGGCCGCGCAGGGATCCTACATCCTCAACGCCGCCGGCATGCTCCAGGTCAGCGGCCTGTTCCAACACCATTTCGGGCTCGGTCCATCTCAGAACAGTGTCTTCGTCAGGACCGCCCAGTGGCCGCCGGAGGTCGGCCGCTGGACCACCATCGTCGGGGGAGCCAGCGACCTCGCCCAATGGATCGTGCCCGGCCAGTGGTTCCCCGTGCACATCCCGGATCCCAATCCCAATCGCGGCTCCTCCTGGGCGATCGCCGGGAACGGTGTCCTCTATCGAAATGGCGAAACCGCCATCCCGTTCCCGCCGAACGTCCGGGCATGGCGTAAGCTGGGCATGCTTCAACGCGTCCTCTATGCCCTCGGGGACGACGGCGTGCTGTACGAGGACGGACGCGACCGGCACGACTTCGCCGCCCGTTTGGAATGGTCGGATTTCGTCCTGGGCTACTTTGGCAGGACCACCACGCTCACCGCCGACGGCCGGGCCTTTCATCACCTCATCGACCCCTGGGACCTCACCACCGACCGCTCCTACGAGTGTCCCTTCCCCGAGGGCGTCCGCCGTTGGCTCGCGGTCGATGGATCGGGATCCCAGGTCATCCTGCGGGGCGACGACGGCGAACTCTACCTTGGCCTCACCCTCAACCAGGATCGCGCCCTGGATGTCCCCACCCGCCTGGTCCGACCCGAGGGCGTCACCGGCTGGCACTCCGTCGCCGCAGGTGGCGAACACGCCCTCGCGCTGAGCGACGACGGACGGCTGTTCGGCTGGGGACGCAACTTCGAAGGCCAGCTCGGAGTGGGAACCTCCGCCCATCACATTCCCGCCCCCACTCCCGTTTCCCTGCCCCCTTCGGTCCGCGGATGGATCGCCGTCGCCGCCGGGCAAAACCACACGCTCGCCGTCGGAGACGACTGCCACCTCTACGCCTGGGGCTCCAATTCCCACGGGCAGCTCGGCCTGGGCTGGATCTCCCACACGATCGCCCCGGCCCGTGTCGCCAATGTCGGCTCCCTCTGCGGTATCCCGGTGGTCTTCACCACCGGCGAGACGTTCCGCCTCGATGACGGCCGCTTCCGGTTCCGGTTCCCCACCGACTTCAACCGCCCCTACACCATCCAGTACACGGATCCCACCACGTCCTGGCACCCCGTCTTTCCTCCCATCGTCGGAACCGGCACGACCATGGAATGGATCGACGACGGTCCGCCCGCCACAGCCGTCCATCCCCGGGACGTCCCCTGGCGGTTCTACCGGCTGGTCTTCGGGCTCTGACCTCCATCCCGTCTTCGTGTCCGTCCGGAGGAGGGCGTCATCCGCCTTGGCGCCCATCCCCCGCCCGCTACCCTCGGACCCATGTTGCAGAGGACGCCCCTTCATCCCGCTCATCTCCAGCTCGGCGCCCGCATGGTCGATTTCGGCGGCTGGGAAATGCCGGTCCAGTACTCCGGCATCCGCGACGAACACCTCGCGGTCCGATCCGCCGCCGGCCTCTTCGACATCTCCCACATGGGCGAGATCGAGGCCGCCGGTCCGGACGCGGAAGCGTTCCTGAACGGCCTCCTCACCAACGATCTCCGCAAACTCACCCCGGGCGCCGGCCAGTACACCCTGCTCTGCCTCCCCGACGGCGGGGTCCTCGATGACCTCTTCGCCTATCGCACCGGCCCCGACGCCTACCTTCTCATCGTCAACGCCACCCGCGTCGCCGCCGACTTCGCCTGGATCGGGCAGCGCCTGGCCGAATCCGGCCTCGGGCAAGGCGTGCGGCTGACGAACGCCTCCGCCGACCTGTCCGCCCTGGCCCTCCAGGGACCGCTCACGCCGTCGTTCATCGACGAGGTGCTCCCGCCCTCCGCCTCCGCCCCAGGGGATGCCACCCCCCTCCGCGCCTCCCAACTCCCCCGCAATCGCATCGCCCGCCACACCTTTCGCGGCCAACCCGTCTGGTGCGCCCGCACCGGATATACGGGCGAGGATGGCTTCGAGCTGGTCGCCCCGAATGCGATCGTTGCCGAACTCTGGAACGTCTGCCTCGACGCCGGCCGCCCCCACGGCCTCAAACCCTGCGGTCTGGGCGCCCGGGACACCCTCCGCACCGAGATGGGCTTCCCGCTCTACGGCCAGGAATTGACCGGGCAGCGCACCCCCATCGAAGCCGGGCTCGATGTCTTCGTGGCCCTCGACAAGCCGGACTTCTGCGGCCGCGAACCGATGATCCGCCAGAAGCAGCAAGGCCTGTCCCATCGCCGCGTCGCCTTCCGCATGACCGGCACCGGCGCCCCCCCTCCCCGCCCCCACTATCCCATCCGGGACCAGGCGGAAGGCGGCGTTCTTCTGGGCGAAACCACCAGCGGCACGCTCAGTCCCTCCCTCGGTACCGGCATTGGCATGGCCTACCTCCCCACCGCCTTCGCCACCCCCGGTCAGGCCGTCTGGATCGAGATCCGCGGACGCCGATACCCCGCCGAAATCGCGCGCCGACCTCTCTATTGCCGTCCGTCCGGCAAGTCGGCATGATCGGTCCACCCAAGGAGTGTTGCGGGCAGATGGCGGAAGCCTGAGACCTGAAAGTTGAAACCTGAAACCTGAGGCCTGAAACCTGAGGCCTGAAGTCTGAGGCCTGAAACCGGACGCGGTTTGTCCGTCGGGCCCAGGAGGGATTCAGCGGATGGTCCCCAGGCCCCTCCCTGCCCGGAATCATCGAGGACCCGAACCCGCAGCCGGCGGGACCACCCAAACCCATCCCATGACCATCCCTGCCATCCCACCTCTGCCGTCCTGCCACCGGTCCCGCTTTCCCAAGGCACTCCTCGGTTTCATTCCCATCCTCGGCCTCCTCCTGACGGTCTGGCTTCGAGCCGGAGCCCATGGACCCGGAGGCGGGCACACGCCTGAGCCCTCCGCGCCCAATCCCCTCATCTCGGCGAAACCCGTCACCAACCTCAGCCTGTTCGTCGCCGAACTCCTTATCCCCCCGACCGCCACCCCCGCCTCGGTCTCGCCCGAAGGATACCTGGTCTATGAGATCCGGATGCGCACCAACCTCCACCCGTTCCATCCGGACCTCCCGGCGGTCCCGATCTGGGGCTATTCGCACTCCCCCGATCTCCCCGGTCTGTCCCCCGGCCCCACCATCCAGGCCACCGGCGGCGTGCCGGTGATCGTGCGATGGATCAATGAACTCCCCGACCAGTACCCCGACTGGATCCCCGCCGACACCCGCAACCACGGCGTGCCCAACCAGGATGTCCGCAACGTCGTTCACCTCCACGGCGGCGCGAACCGACCCCTCTTCGACGGCCATCCCACCTACTGGTTCCGCCCCGGTGTCACCACCAATTACCTCTACGACAACATTGACCTGTCCCACGATGCCGATGGCGAAACCCTCTGGTACCACGACCACGCCATCGGCGTCACCGCCAACAATGTCTATGCCGGCCTCGCCGGTTTCTATTTCCTCCGCAACCCGGAGTTCGAGGCGGCCATGCGCTTCCCGGCCGGCGACTTCGAGGTGCCCCTCGTCTTCCAGGACCGCGACATCCAGATCGATGTCCATCCGCCCACCCTCCTCTCCGATCTCGCCAGCACCAACGCCAACCCCTGGCATTACCTCCCCGTCGTCAATGGTCGCATCGCCCCCTACTTCGAGGTCGAACCCCGCCGCTACCGCTTCCGCATCCTCAATGGCTGCAACTTCCGCACCATCGGCCTCGTGCTCCAGACCCAGACCGACGCGTCGCCCCCGGTCCAGACCAACGTCCCCCTCTACCAGATCGGCACCGATGACGGCTTCCTCCCCGCCCCGGTCGTCATCCCCGCCACCCATGGATTCCTGCCCACCCTTCGCCTCATGCCCGGCGCCCGGGTGGATGTGATCGTCGATTTCACCGACTGGAACGGCTTCACCAACATCGTCCTCGCCAACGATGTCGAGCCCGGCAGCTTCGCCGAGCCGCCCGGAGAACCCCGCAATGTCCTCGGCGGCGCCTTCCTCCAGTTCCGCGTGGTGAAACCCCTCTCCGAACCCGACACCAGCCGCATCCCCGACGTCATCCACGAAAATCCCCTCACCGCCGCGGACCTCGCCCAACGGTCCGTCCGCACCCGCCGCATCACCCTCGATATCCGCCCCGAACAACCCGCGCCGGGCCTGAAGTTCGACACCGACCATCACCTGTTCGCCATCCTCAACATGATGAACTTCGATGAGCCGGTCACCGAGAACCCCCGCGCCGGAGACGTCGAGACCTGGGAGTTCCTCAATCTCACCGGCGTCGCCCACCCGATGCATGTGCATCTCCTCGATTTCCTCGTCCTCAACCGCACCCGCTTCCGGGACTTCCAGGGCAGCGACCCCACCTATGTCCCGGGCGGCGTCGCCAATTACATCCTCGACCGCCGCAACGGCACCCTCAAGGACCTCTCCGCCTACCTCGACGCCACCGCCTCCGGCACCCGGCCGCCCCAGGCCAACGAAATGGGCCCCAAGGATGTCGTCCATGCCGCCCCCTGGACCGTCACCCGCGTCGTGATGCAATGGCCCACCAACGAAATCTTCTTCGGCCCCTACGTGTACCACTGTCACATCCTCGATCATGAGGACAACGACATGATGCGGCCCCTTGAACTCCGACCGCCCCTGCCTCCGGATACCCTCTGGACCGGGTTCGACCGGATCGACAACTCCTGGTCGATCGAGGTCGGCACCCGCTCCGGCGTGACCTACGACGTCCAGGCCTCCGACGACCTTGTCACCTGGCAATCCATCGGGAGTCAGGCCGGCACGGGCATGACGCTCTATCTCACCGACCCCGCCGCAGACGCCCCGTTCCGCTTCTACCGCGCCACCCTCACGCCCTGAGAGAGCGCGGGAGCGCCATGCTCATGCCGGGTCCGGGTGCCGGTGGGCATCCCGGGAGGCGGGGAGAATCTCGGTGCTGTACCCGGGCTTCCCGGGCAGGACATAGCAGCCATCGCGGATGCATACCGGGTCCGCGAAGTGCTCGTGGAGGTGATCCACATACTCGACCACCCGCAGATCGCGGGGACCCCCCACCGCGATGGTGTCGAAGGCGCTCAGGTGCTGCACGTGTTCGCAGAGCCCCACCCCGCCGGCATGAGGACAGACGGGGATGCCGAACTTGGCCGCCATGAGCAGGACGGCGAGGCATTCATTGACGCCGGCCAGCCGGCAGGCATCGAGCTGGCAGACGTCGATGGCCCCCGCCTGGAAGAACTGCTTGAACAGGACGGCGTTGGCACAGTGCTCGCCGGTGGCCACCCGCATGGGCGCCACGGCGGCGGCAATGGCGGCATGACCCAGCACATCGTCGGGACTGGTGGGTTCCTCGATCCACCATGGGTCGAACCGCGACAGACCCCGCAGGCGCTCGATCGCCTCGGGAACACTCCACACCTGGTTGGCGTCGATCATGAGGCGGCGCTGATGTCCGATCTCCCGGCGAACCATGCCCAGGCGGTGGCGGTCGGCAGCCGGATCCTGGCCGACCTTCACCTTGAAATGATTCCAGCCGGCCGCGACGGCCTCCCGGCAGCGCTTGCGGATCTCCGCATCGGAATACCCCAGCCATCCAGCCGACGTGGTGTAGGCGCGCAGCCCTTCCTCAACGAGGCGAGATTCACGAACGGGCTTTTGGGCGGCCTGACGTTCGAGAAGTTCCAGCGCCTCCTCGGGCGTCAGGGCGTCCGTCAGGTAACGGAAGTCCACACAGCCGACCAGCGCCGACGGCGAAAGATCGACGAGCAGCTTCCAGAGCGGTTTGCCGGCGACCTTGGCCTGCAGATCCCAGACCGCATTGATCAGTGCGGCCGCAGCCAGGTGGATGACCCCCTTGTCCGGCCCCAGCCAGCGAAGCTGGGAATCGCCGGTGACATGCCTCCAGAAAGCCGCCATGTCGGAGGCAATGGCGCCCAGGTCATGGCCAATCACCCGCGGCAGGAGCGCCCGCATGGCCGCACAGACCACCTCGTTCCCCCGGCCGATGGTGAAGGCGAGTCCATGCCCGGCCCATTCGGATGATCCGCCCGCCCGCAGAATCACGTACGCCGCCGAATAGTCCGGGTCCGGATTCATCGCATCCGAACCGTGAAGCCCGTGGGAGGTGGGGAAGCGAAGGTCGAGGATCTCGGCCTCGCGGAGGCGCAATCGCATGGGCGGAGATCCCTCAGGCGGGAACCTTGAGGGAGAAATACAGGGCGTGCAGGACAGCCGGGATCCAGAAAAGCAGGCAAAGGGCGATGTTGAGCACCGTGTGACCCGGGGACCTGCTGGCGAGATACACGGCCAATGGCGGCAGGAAGATGCTGAGCAGGATCAGGACCGCCTTGTTCATGGGCAGAGTGTCATGACGAGGTTGCTCCCACGGGTCAAGCCCGGGGATGCGCCGCGATTCCGCCGTGCGCCACGCTTCATCTTTCCGCTTTGCCCCGCGTGCACCCTTGGCACCATCGCCCGCCCATGTCCCCATCCGCCCGCGCCGCCGATCAACCCATTCTCCGCGTGGCCCACCTCGGCGTAACCCGGGGACCCGTAACCCTCCTCGCCGACATCCACTGGACCGTCGCCCCGGGACAGCACTGGGTCATCCTCGGCGCCAACGGCTCCGGCAAGACCTCCCTGCTCGCCGCCCTCACCGGGTACCTCACCCCGACCGCCGGCACCCTCGAACTCCTCGGTCATCGCTACGGCCAGGCGCACTGGCCCGAACTCCGGAAACGTGTCGGTCTCGTCAGTTCCGCTCTGCGCCAGTGGTTCCACGACGACGAACCGGCCCTCGAAATCGTCGCCGGTGGCCGCTACGCGACCATCGACCTCCGCGAACGGCTCCGTCCTGCGGATGCCCGTCAGGCCGCCGCCCTCCTCGCCCTCGTCGATGTCCCGTCCCTCGCCGACCGCCCTTGGGCCTTCCTCTCCCAGGGCGAACGCCAGCGTGTCCTGATCGCCCGCGGTCTCATGGCCCAACCCGATCTCCTCATCCTCGATGAACCCTGCGCCGGTCTCGACCCCGTGGCGCGCGAACGCTTTCTCGATCTCGTCTCCCGCCTCGGCCACAGCCCCCATCCCGCCCTCGTCCTCGTAACCCACCACGTCGAGGAAATCGCGCCGGTCTTCCGCCATGCCCTCCTGCTCCACGCCGGTCGCGTCGCCGCCGCAGGGCCCGTGAAGGAAACCCTCACCTCCACATCCCTCTCCCGGATCTTCGGCGCCCCTCTGCAACTCCGCCAATCCCGAGGCCGCTACACCCTGCGACTGGACAGATCCAGACGTCGGACCGGCCCACCCGTAAAACACTCCGGCTTCGCCCCTCCGTCGCCATTCAACCTCTGAAACGTATCCGCAGCAGGGCCGCCACCCGAAAACCCAGTCCGACCCCGGCCTGGCGCGGCGCTTCCTCGAGAACCGGCCTCCATCGTCGAATCGGCCGGACGCGTTCCGCGAGTCCCCCACCCAAAGCAGCCCACCGTTGCAGCCTCGTGGAACATCCCCCTCCGATGGTGGGCTTCGCGACGCCCGCACCTTTCCCGGCACCACGCGGAGGCACCGCGCGACGTCCCACCCGCCCCCGTCCCGCGCTGGCCATCGGCCCGGCATTTCGCCAAGGTCCCCCCCAATGAAGCGCGTGGTCCTGCTCGGCAGCACCGGGTCCATCGGCACCAGCACCCTCAAGGTCGCCGACGACCTGCCCGAGCGCATTCGCCTCGTCGGTCTCGCCGCCGGTGGCAACGCCGATCTCCTCATCGAACAGGCCCTGCGCCACCGCCCCGCCGCCGTCTGCATCCACGATCCCCTCAAGGTCGCCCAGGTCCGTGCCGCCCTGCCCCCCGAAATCCGCGTCCTCTCCGGACCTGAAGGCCTCGTCGAACTCGCCACCCTGGCCGAAGCCGACATCGTCCTCATCGCCATCGTCGGAACAGGCGGCCTTCAACCCGCCCTCGCCGCCCTCAAGTCCGGCAGGGACATCGCCGTCGCCTCCAAGGAGATTCTCGTCATGGCCGGCGAAAACGTCATGGCCGAGGCCGCCCGCCATGGCGCGCGGGTTCTCGCCGTGGACAGCGAGCATTCCGCCATCTTCCAGTGCCTCGACGGTCGCCCCCCGGAATCCGTCCGCCAGCTCTGGCTCACTGCCTCGGGCGGACCCTTCCGCGAGACGCCCGCCGACGAGTTTCCCCGGATCACCGTCGAACGCGCCCTGCGTCATCCCTCCTGGGTCATGGGCCGCAAGATCACCATCGATTCCGCCACCCTCTTCAACAAGGGCCTCGAAATGATCGAGGCCCGCTGGCTTTTCGGCATCGCAATGCCCCGCGTCCAGGTCGTCGTCCATCCCCAGAGCGTCGTCCATTCCATGGTCGAATTCGTGGACGGCTCGATCCTTGCCCAGCTCTCCACGCCGGACATGTGCCTCCCCATCCAGTTCGCCCTCACCTACCCCGATCGTGCCCCCAGTCTCCGCGTTCACACCGACCTCGCCCACATCGGTTCCCTCACCTTCGAGGCCCCCGACCCCGTCCGCTTTCCCGCCATCACCCTCGCCCGCCTCGCCGGCGACCGCGGCGGCACCCTCCCCGCCGTCCTCAATGCCGCCAATGAGGTCGCCGTGGACGCCTTCTGCCAGCGACGGCTCTCCTTCCCCGGCATCACCCGTACCGTGTCCGAAACCATGGAACGTCATTCCATCGTCCCCCACCCCGACCTCGACCACATCCTCGACGCCGATCGATGGGCCCGCCGCACCGCCGAACAGGTCGTCGCTGAACTCGCGTGAACGATAGGGTCCGCCTCGACGGCAGGTTCTTCCGCGCCGGCCCCGAACGGTTCCTCGTCCGGGGCGTCGCCTACGGTGCCTTCGCCCCCAACGCCGCAGGGGAACCCTTCCCCGAACCCGCCCGCGCCCTCACCGACCTCGACGCCCTCGTCGAACTCGGCGCCAACACCATCCGCCTCTACGACATCCCCCCGCCCTGGCTTCTCGATGCCGCGGCCGAACGCGGCCTGCGCCTGTTCATCACCACCCCCTGGACCCCCCACGCGGGCTTCCTCGGCTCCCGCACCCAGCGCCGCGCCACCCGCACCGCCATTCTTGCCGCCGTCCAGTCCGTCGCCCATCACCCCGCCGTCTTCGCCATCGCCATCGGCAACGAGATCCCCCCCGACATCGTCCGCTGGAATGGCACCCGCCGCGTCGCCGCCTTCCTCGACGAAGTCCTCCTGGCCGCCCGCGACACCGCCCCCGAATGCCTCTTCACCTACGCCAATTATCCCCCCACCGAGTTCCTTCACCTGCGCCACCTCGACTTCGTCACCTTCAACGTCTTCCTCCACAACCGGCCCGCCCTGGTCAATTACCTGGTCCACCTCCAAACCCTCGCCGACGGCAAACCGCTCCTGCTCGGCGAATGCGGCGTGGACGCCCGCCGTGAAGGCGCCGCCCGCCAGGCTGAAATCCTCTCCTGGACCCTCGCCGCCACCGTCACCGGCGGACTCGCCGGCGCCATCGTCTTCGCCTTCACCGACGACTGGCACCGCAATGGTCAACCGGTCACCGACTGGGAGATGGGCCTCACCTCCGTCACCCGCGAACGCAAACCCGCCTTCGCCGCCGTCCGCGCCCGCTTCACCGATCCCCCACCCCAGCCCGCCCGCTCCCCGCGGGTCACTGTCGTCGTGGCCGCCTACAACGCCGCCGCCACCCTCCGCGACTGCCTCGATTCCCTCCTCCGCCTCCATCATCCGGATCTTGAGGTGATCGTCGTGGACGACGGGTCCACCGACGCCACCCCGGAGATCACCCAGGCCTACCCCCAGTTCCGCACCCTTCGGCTCCCCTCCAACCTCGGCCTCTCTCACGCCCGCAATCTCGGCATCCGCTCCGCCACCGGCGAGATCATCGCCTTCACCGATGCCGATTGCCGCGTCGATCCGGACTGGCTCCGCTTCCTCGTCGCCGGCCTGCTCGACGCCCCCGTCGCCGGCATCGGCGGACCCAATCTCCTCCCCCCGGACGACCCCCCCGTCGCCGCCCTCGTGATGGCCGCCCCGGGAGGCCCCATGCACGTCCTCCTCGACGACCGCTTCGCCGAACACGTCCCGGGCTGCAACATGGCCTTCTGGAAGTGGGCCCTCGAGGCCATCGGCGGCTTCGATCCCGTCTTCCGGCAGGCGGGCGACGACGTGGATGTCTGCTGGCGCCTCCAGCGCCGCGGTTGGCGCCTCGGTTTCGCGCCGTCCGGATTCGTCTGGCACCATCGCCGTCCCTCCGTCCGCGAATACCTCCGGCAGCAGGCCGGCTACGGCGCCGCCGAGGCTCTCCTCCTCGCCAAGCATCCCACCCGCTTCAACGCCCTCGGGGCGGCCCGCTGGCAAGGGCGGATCTGCGCCCCTGCCGAGGTCGATCTTCCCTGGCGCCGACCCACCATCTTCCGCGGCCTCTTTGCCACCGGCCTGTTCCAGACCCTCTACACCCCCGCCAGCGATCCCTTCATCCCCCTCTTCACCAGCCTCGAATACCACGTCGCCATCGCCCTGCCGCTGGTCCTGCTCTCGCTCTACCTCTCCTGGCTCTGGCCGGTCGCCTTCGCCGCCATGGCCCTCCCCGTCGCCGTCGCCCTGCTCGCCGCGCTGCGCACGCCGCTGCCCCGAACCCCTTCGCCCTGGTGGGCCCGGCCCCTGCTCGCCCTCCTTCATTACCTCCAGCCCATCGTTCGCGGCGCGGCCCGGTACGCCACCCGCTTCGGCCTCGGCGCCGCGCCGTCCGACACCCTCGCCCCCGGCGATTCCCTCGAAACGCAGGCCCGGGTCTATGCCGAGACCCCCGTCCGCGAACGCGCCTACTGGTCCGCCACCTGGCGCGAACGTCAGGACTGGATCCAACGCCTCGTCACCGCCATCGAAACCCATCGCTGGCCCTGCCGCACCGACTCCGGATGGGCCGACTTCGACATCGAGGTCTTCGGTCCCCGATGGACCCGCGTCACCCTCGTCACCGTCGCCGAACCCGCCCGCGACCGGGCCCAGATCCTGCGCTGCCGCCTTCACCCCCGCTGGACGCTTGCCACCCACCTCGTGGTCTGGGGCTCGCTCGCCACCCTGCTTCTCGTCCTGCGCCTCCTCGGTCTCCACGCCCACGGACTCTGGCTCGCCCCGCTCATCCTCGCCACGCTTGGTGCCTGGTTCCATCGCCAGGGGCGCACCCTGCAATGCCGCCTCACAGTGATCCTCGACGATGTGGCCCGCGCCTGGGGTCTCACCCCGGTCGAATCCCCCGCCTCGCGCCACGATCTCCCCTGACCCATTCCGGCCCTTCCCTTCCATGAACCCCTACCTCGACCTCATCCAGCAAACCGTCCGCCTACGCACCCTCGGCCGCTCCCTCCCCCTCGGTGGACTCCCCGATTGCCCGGCCATCCCCATCCCCGGCAACGCCCCGGTCGCCCTCATCTTTTCCCCCCACCCCGATGACGAATGCATCGTCTCCGGCCTGGCCCTGCGACTCCTCCGCGAATGCCGCTGGCGCATCGTCAATGTCGCCGTCACCCAGGGCAGCCGTAAGGACCGCCAGACCGCCCGCCTCGAAGAACTCCGCAACGCCTGCCGCTTCCTCCAGTTCGAACTCCGCACCACCGTCCCCGGCGGACTCGAAAAGATCCAGCCCCGCACCCGTTCCGAGGACCCCGAACGCTGGCAGGCCGCCGTCGCCGTCATCGCCGCCCTCCTCGCCGAATACCGTCCCGGCGTCCTCTTCTGCCCCCACGAACTCGACTGGAACAGCACCCACATCGGCACCCATTTCCTCGTCCTCGACGCCCTCGCGTCGCTCCCCCCCGACTTCGCCTGCCACGTCGTCGAAACCGAGTTCTGGGGCCAGATGCCCACCCCCAATCTCATGGTCGAAAGCCGGCCGGAAGAGGTCGCCGATCTCATGGCCGCCTGCTCCTTCCACATCGGCGAAGTCCAGCGCAATCCCTATCACCTCAGCCAGACGGCCTGGATGCAGGACAACGTCCGGCGCGGCGGTGAACTGGTGGGTGGCCAGGGCCAGGCCGCCCCCGATTTCCATTTCGCCACCCTCTACCGACTCCGCCGCTGGCAGTCCGGATCCCTCGTCGCCCCCGCCCCGGCCGGACGTTACCTCGATGCCGTCACCCGCCCGGACACGCTCTTTTCCTGATCCTCATCGCCTCCGTCCTCCGCCCCCGTCCCCCCGCGCACCGTCAGCCACAACGCCTCCGTCCGGTCCGACACCAGCTCGGTGTAGCCCTGCGGGACACCGTTGTTGAGGCCGCGGCTCGTCAGCATCCAGGGCACCCCGCGTTCCCCACCCGCTTCCCCGTCGTTCGCCACCAGACGCACGGGCCCGCCAAACGCCTTCACCCCGGCGTCCGCCACCAGCGCCACACTTCCTTCCCCATCCCCGTCCGGCACCGTCGCCGGCAACGCCCGGACCCCTTCGGGCAAGCCCCTCACGTCCACGGCGATGGTGCGGGTGTGCCCGCCCTGGCGCGTCACCCGAAACTTCCACGTATTGGTTGCCCCCGCCTCGATCACCATCGCACCCGCCTCGGACCGCACCTCATACCGCGGCGGAACCCGTTCCACCGTCAACCGGTACCGGTACGCCCCCCCGCCGCGCCGCACATAGGAGCCCACCGCGACCACGTACTCCCCGTCCTCCGGCACCCGCCACAGCAATCGCGGATCGGGTGAACCGTCGGTGTCGTCCTCGTACGCCAGTTGTCGTCCGCCCGGTTCCTCCACCCGGACCCACGCATCCAGCGGGGAACCCAGAACCGCCGCCGCCACCCGCACTTCAAGCGTCTCCCCGGCCTTCCCCTCGAACCGGAACCGGTCCTCGTCCCCGGCCTGTCCGATGGTCCCCGCCACGCCGATCGGCAACGTCCGCCGCGGGGCCATTTCTCGGCTGTCGTTCGGTTCCTCCTCCCAGCCCTCCCCGCCCACCTCTCCGTCCGGAGGTTCCGTCCCCACCGCCACGTGCAGCCGGTACACCGCCCCGGCCCCGCCGGCCAGCCGGATCGCCGCATCCGCCGGATACGCGAACGCAAACACCTGCACCACCACCGTCCGGTCATCGGGGGACTGCCAGACAAGCCGGGGATCGAGCGACGTGAAATCGTGGTTCCAGGCCAGCGGCCGTCCCTCCGGCGTCACCAGCCGCAGGACCGGATCGAGCTTGCTCATCAGCCGGTACCCATCCACCCGCGCCTCCAGCCATTGTCCCGCCGCCATCCGGACCGCAAACCCGTCCGTGTCGCCCCGCGGCTGCAACCGCCCGTTCACCATGACCGGCAACCGGTCCAGCACCTGCGCCGTCTCCGGCCGGTCGTTCGGCTCCACCTCGTCCACTTCCAATCCGTCCCCCACCACGAAGAACCGCGGATCGCTCGACCCTTCGTCGTTGTGCAACCGGACCAGCCGCACACCCGGTTCCGCGTCGGCGTCCACCTCGACCTGAAACCGCCCCGTGTTCGTCCCCGCCAGAAATCGCACCCCGGCCCCTTCGACCCACACCCGCGCCGGCCAGGGATCGACATTGCCCACCACCTCCACCATGCCGCTCCCGCCCCGGGCCATGCCCGACGGCACCAGATGTTCCAGCACCGGCGCCGCCGCCCACCCCGGCACCGCCAGCAGCCCCGCAACGCCGCCCCATCCCGCCGCCCATCGACGAAGGCGCCCCACCCTGCCATGGCCTTTCCCGCCGCCCCGCTTCACACGAACAACTCCCGGATCAACCGTCCTCCGTTCACCAGTTGCACCGGCCGCCCCGTGGTCGTGTGCAGCACCCGCTCCGGGTCGATCCCCATCTTGGTGTAGAGCGATGCCGCGAAATCCTCCGGCCGGTACACCGACTCCGACGCGTAATACCCCCGCGCATCCGTCGCCCCCACCACCTGGCCCCGCGGAATCCCCGCTCCCGCCATCAACACCGACATCGCCCCGGGCCAGTGATCCCGCCCTCCATCCGTGTTGATCTTCGGCGTCCGCCCAAACTCGCCCAGCGCAATCACCAGGGTCCGGTCCAACGTCCCCCGCTCGTCCAGGTCGGACAACAGGGCCGCCAGTCCCTGATCGAACCGCTGCACGTGCGGCCCGCGGTAGGCCTCGAAAATCTTGGTGTGGTGGTCCCATCCCCCGGAGTACACCGTCACAAAACTCACCCCCACCTCGACCAGGCGCCGCGCCAGCAACAACCGCTGCCCGAAATCGTTCCTCCCGTACTTCTCCCGCACCGCCTCCGGTTCCCGCTCGAGATCGAACGCCTCCTGCGCCCGCGCCGATCCCACCAGCTCCAGCCCCTGCTCGTAAAACCGGTCGAACACCACCGCCGGATCCTCCATCGCCCGCTCATGGTACCGCCGCATCCCGTCCAGCGACCGACGCAACGCCTCCCGGCTCACCGCCCGCCCCTCGGCAATCTCCCGCGGTAACACCACGTCCCGCACCCGGAACCCCGCCGCGTTCGGCGACCCGTCGATCACGAACGGCGCATGCTGCCCCCCCAGAAAGTTCGGCCCCCCCGACCGCGTCACTTCCGGCATTGCCACGTACGCCGGCAACCCGTCCCGCACGCCCCGCTCATACGACACCATCGACCCGAACGACGGATGAAACGTGACGAACGCCCCGCACGCCACCGGCACCGGCGTCGGCATCCCCGTCATCAGATAATGGTTCCCCCCTCCGTGGTTCGGATCCTCATGCCGCAACGATCGCAGGATGGTCACCTTGTCCGCCACCGCCGCCAGCTTCGGCACGCAGTCGCTGAACCGCACCCCCGGCACCGATGTCGCCACCGTCCCGAACTCGCCCCGGATCTCCGCCGGCGCCTCGGGCTTCGGATCGAAGGTCTCATAGTGCGACGGCCCGCCGTCCAGCCACACCAGGATGCAGCGGATGTCCGACCCCGCCCGCCGTCCCGACACCCCGGACACCTCCCCCGCCGTCGCCCGCCACCGCAGCAGGTCGCACAACCCCGCCCCGACCGCCCCGCCCAAACCCAGTTGCAGAAAATCCCGCCGGGTCACCCCGGCACAATTGGTGTGGGTTGCGCTCCTCATGGAAACCATTGGGAAAACTTAGTGATTGAAGACGAATTCCGCCGAGTTCAGCAATGCCCAAAGCACGTCTTCCGTCGCCGTCTGTCGCGTCGCCCCCTCCGCCTCGAAGGCCGCCGCCGCCAGCCGCCGCTCCTCCGCCGTCGGATACCGGCTGTACGCCGCCAGGTACAGTTCGGTCACGATCGCCTCCGGCCCCAGGTCGCCCGACGCCAGCCGGTGCACACGCCCTTCCGCGCCCGCCAGCTTCTCCTGCACCCGCGGCGAATGCATCAGGTGCAGCGCCTGCGCCACGCTCGGACGTGTGTCCCGCTCGCACGGACAGTCACTGCTCGAGTTCGGCCGCCCAAAGGTGTCCAGAAACCGCGAACTCACCTTGTAACTCCACGTCTCCATCGCCCGTGTCCCGGGCGGACACCCGGGGAAACTCTCCCCCACCCCGGTCACGTCGCTGACCGCGTCCAGCAACACCTCCGCCGGCAACCGCCGCCGGTACGACCGCGAAAAATGCCGCGTGTCCCCGACATTGGTTCCGTTCGGCGTCGCGCTGAGCTGGTACAACCGCGAGTTCAGGATCGTCCGCATCAGGTGCTTCCAGTCGTACCCGTGCCGCGCGAAATCCTCCGCCAGGGCGTCGAGCAAGACCTCGTTCCCGGCCGGATTCGACACCCGGAAGTCGTCCACCGGCTCCACCCACCCGCGCCCGAAAAATGCCGCCCAGACCCGGTTCACCGCCGCCCGCGCAAAGAACGGGTTGTCCACCCCCGTCAGCCAGTCCGTCAACGCCCGCCGTGCATCCGCCGCGTCGTCCCCGCCCCAATCCGGTCCGTCCGGTGCCCGCGGTGACATGACGGCTCCCGTCACCGGATGCGTCACCTTGCCCCGTCCCCCGGACGCGAAGGTCTCCGTGCCCGCCGAGATGGGCGGCGACAACCCGGCCCCCTTGCGCTGCAACCCGCCAAACACCGCCGCAAACTGATAAAAATCCTCCTGGCTCCACTTCTCGCTCGGATGATGGTGGCACCTGGCACACTCCATCCGGACCCCGAGAAACAACTGCCCGAACATCGTCGCCAGTTCCACCGGCTCCCGCCGGTCCCGGTACACCACCACCGGACCGTCCCGGTGATTGGTTCCCTCCGCCTCCAGGATCTCCCGCACAAACCGGTCGTAGGACAGGTTCTCCCGGAACGCCTCCCTCAACCACTGGTCCAGCAGATACACGCTCTTCACCCCCACCCGGTCCGGGTTCGGACGCAAGAGGTCCGCCCACCGGTTGGCCCAGTAGTCCGCCCACTCCGGCCGCCCCAACAACCGCTCCACCCACGCCGCCCGCCGCATTCGCGATGCCTCCTCATCCTCATCCCCCACTCCCTCCCCGTCGCCATCCCTTCCCGCCAAACCCGGCGCCCCCAGGAAGGCCCGCGCCTCGTCCGGTGTCGGCAACACACCGAGGGTGTCCAGAGTCGCCCGCCGCAGGAACTCCGCATCGGTCGCCAGTTCGGATGGCAGCAACCCCAGCCGCCGGAAATGCCGGTGGGCCAGCGTGTCGATGAAGTTGTACTCAGGCAGACCCGCGTAGCGTTCCTCCGCCACCTCCACCTCCGCCGGGACCGTGACCCGCGCCACCCCCACCTTTCCGCCAAACCGCGCCACCACCACGCCCTCTCCCCCGGACCCAACCACCCGCAGAATCCCCCGCCCGTCCACGGTCATCAATTCCCGGTCGCTCGTGTCGAACTCGGCCAGGTGCGTCACCTCCCGCTCCGTTCCATCAGCATACCGGGCCGTCACCCGCACCACCCGTTCCACGCCGCTCCGGATCGTCCCCCCGCCCAATCCAATCTCCAACGCCTCCAGATCCGCCTCGCCCGCCCGTCGATAGATCATCCCGCCCCGGATCCACGCCCGCAGCAACGCCGCCTCCTCCGAGTCCGCCCCAAACCGCCGCCCCCCGCCATGCTGCACCGCCCCGGTCGCCTTCAGCATCACCAGGCTCGCGTCCGGCGCCCCGGGAAACACCCGGCGTCCCCGCCCCTCCATCACCACTTCCGCATGGTCGGCCCGCGGATCATGACTGAACACGGACAAATGGAATCCGTTCTGCCCCTCCGGCTTCGCATGGCACGAACCGGCGCTGCACCCCGCCTTCGTCAGCATCGGCAGCACATCCCGCACCCATGATGGACCCTCCCCCTCCCCGCCTTCCTCACCAGCCCCAACCGGTTCCCCGTCCTCCTCCGGTGCCCATCGAACCCGCACCTCGCCCTCAGCCGAAAGCCCCACCACCGCACCATCCTCCCCGCCCGCAAACACCCAACGGCCATCCGCACTCACCGCCACCGCATGCAGCGGCGCTCCAAATGTCCCCAATCCCCTCTCCGATCCCGTCGCCGAACTCTGTGCCCCCGTATGCCTCTTGAACTCCGTGAACCCCACCAACCGCCCCGCCGCATCCCCCGCCACCACCCGCGTCCCGTCCCGCGACCACGCCACCGACGTCATCCCATACGGCCGCCCCTGAAACGTCACCACCGACTCGCGCGTGGCCACATCCCAGACCCGCATCTGCCGGTCCAACCCCACCGTCACCATCTCCGTGGCCATCGGGTTGAACGCCACGCCCATCACCGAACCCGCGTGCCCTTCGTACACCCCCACTTCCTGACGCGACGCCATCTCCCAGATCCTCACCATTCCGTCCGCCCCCGCCGTCGCCAGCAGCCCGCCGTCCGCACTCAAGGCCAGCGCCACCACCTGGTCCCCATGCGCCTTCCACGCCGCCAGTTCCTCTCCCGTTCCCGCCCCGAACAACCGCACCCATCCCGCTTCGCCCGGCGACCCGTCGGCCACCACCAGCGCACCCCCGTGGGGCGTGAACGCCACCGCGTTCACCCGCCCCCGCAACCCCGGGGTCACCGACCATTCCGCCGTCCCCGATTCCGGATCCCATACCGTCACCGATCGGTAGCCGCCCGTCGCCAACCGCCGACCCTCCCGGCTCCACGCCACCGACCGCACCAGATCCCGATGCGCCACCCAATGATGCTTCGACACCCAGTGGGTCCCGTCCGACCCGTACACCCGCACCGCCGACCCGCGTCCCACTGCCAACCGCCGCCCGTCTTCGCTCAAGGCCAGCGCCTGCACCGGACGATACCCCGACGGCAACGGCTCCACCGCTTCCCGCGCCACCTCCATCCGAACTCCGCCCGACGCCCCATCCGCTTGGGCGGTTCCCCATGGCGTCCCCGCCGTCACCCACTCCCGCAGCACCGAAATCTCCTCATCACTCAACTGCCCCTTCGGAGGCATGTGCGGCTCCCCATCCGGCGCCAGGACCCGCACCAGCAGACTCTCCTCCGGACGTCCCGCCACCACCACCATTCCGTCCTCCCCGCCCCGTGCCAGACCCTCCGCCGTGGACAACACCAATCCCCCCTTGGGCCGCTCCCCGTCATGGCACGAAACGCAATGCTCCCTCAAAACCGTCAACGCCCGCTCCGTCACGTCCATCCCCGCCACGCCCGTGCCCGCAGTCTCGCCACCCCAAATACCCGTCCCGGACACCACCGCCGCCCCCGTAATCGCCCACGTCAGCCAGCCTGATCGTGCCGTCGTCCGGGGGGTCATGCGTCGCACCTTATCGATCCGTCCCCCCTCGACACAAGGAACCGATGCCCGGTTCCAACGCCTCCCGAATCCATGGCAAACCTCTTGGATCGAGGATCGTCGAGGCCTTCCGCGGGCCCGAACTGAACTGCGACTGCGGGAAAGGTTTGGCGAAGTGCGGGGCGGGTGGCGGTGACCATCAAGTGGGAATCGGTAGTCGGTAGAGAGAGGGGCTTCAGCCGACACAAGAATACAATAGGCCTGACACATGATTGTTGACTCGGCGAATACAATATGCCTGACATGTTAATGTTGACGGCCCGCGACAAGCTCATCCCCGGCAGCCCGGGTTGGAATTTCTGGCGAGGCACAGGGCAGGACCGAGCTGTCAGTCAGTAACTTGGAGCCTGACTTGCTATTTCTAGATCCATCGCTGCCGTTGGAGGGGGAGAGGGAGAGTCAATCAGGGTAGGTCATGACGTCGCGACGCTCATGAGCCTTGCTGGGTACCTCGGACACGCGTCAACCAGCACTCTCGAGAGTCGAACGTCGATCTATGAAGAATTTCATACGGGACCGAACTTCCCTGAGGCTCGCTCAAGATTTGGAGTGCCTGCCTCCAACGCCCATCGCGCCGCGCCGCAAGCCCCCGCCAAGTCTCCCAAGGCGGCCGGCACCACGCGCACGGGATCGCCACCCACCCGCCATTCCCCACGCGCCACCGCCTCCCGCAACGGTCCGAACAGCGTGTCACCACACGTCGCAATCCCTCCGCCCACGATCACCACCTCGGGATCCAGCACGTTCGTGAACGAAATAATGGCCGCCGCCAGCGCCCCGACCGACCTGAGCCATATGCCCGTGGCCATCGCGTCCCCGGCCTCATGCGCCCGCACCAGATCGTGTGTGGTCGCAAATCGCCCTCCCGTCCGGGCCTGGATGTTGTGGTTGCCAATCGCGTCCTCGAGACTCCCCGGCGTCCCGGTGACGTCCGGCGTTCCCCACGGATCCAGACTCACATGCCCCAAGTGCCCCGCCTTCCCGCTCTGTCCCCGAAGCAGGCGCCCATCCACCATCACCGCCCCCCCCACCCCGGTCCCCAAGGTCAGCAGGATCGCGTTGGCCGCTCCCAGCGCCGCCCCCCGCCACGTCTCCCCCAGCAATGCCGCCTGCGCATCGTTCAACACTGGAACCGCTTCCCGCCCAAGCGCCTCCCCCCAGTCCAGCCCAACCAAGCCCTCCAGTCGTCCGGGCATGTAAGCGACCTTCCGGCAGTCCCGGTCAATCACCCCGGGCGTCGAAATCCCAACCGCCCCCGCCCGTTCCCCCAACGCCGACTCCATCCGTCTCAGAACCCCCCGTACCGCCTCCAGGAACGCTCCCGGCCGCTCCGCCCCATACGATTCGTAATCCTGCCCGAGAAGGTCGCCCGCCGGGGTCAGTGACACCGCCTTGACGCTGGTCCCGCCAAGATCCAACCCGATGACCGCACCCGCCTTCATCGCCACTGCCCCTCGCTCACACACCATCCGCCGTCCACCACGAGGACATCCCCCGTGATCGCCACCGAACGCGGACCCAGCAGAAAGACGGCCGCGTCGGCCACCTGCTCCGCAGTCAGGAAGTCGCCCAGCAAGGGCTGCTTGGTGCGCAGAAACGCCCCGATCTCCGCGTCCTGCTGCGCCCGGGCGCTCATCGGCGTCCGCACCAGCGCCGGAGCGATCGCGTTCACCCGGATCCGGTCCGACGCGTATTGCGCCGCCATCGCCCGGCTGAACCCCAGAATCGCCGCCTTGCTCGCCGCATAGGCGTGCGTGCCAAAATGTCTGGGAGAAGGCGACCAACCCAACACGCTCGCCATGTTCAGGATGCTCCCCCTCAACCCGTCCGCCCCCATCGGCTGGCGGAGCATCTGCCTTGTCAGCGCCCCGCACAGCAGGAACAAACCCCGGGCATTGGTGTTCATCACCGCATCCCATCCCTCCGCCGTGCAGGCATGCGCCGGACCGTCTCCATAACGCCTCCCGCTGATCCCCGCCGCATTGAACGCCGCATCAATCCGCCCGAAATGCCCCGTGCATGCCCCCACGATCCGGTCACCCGCATCATCCTCGGTCAGATCCGCCAAAACCCACTCGCACGAAACGCCCTGCGCACGTACCCTGTGCTTCAGAGTCTCCCCATGAACCGGATTTCGACCCACCAGGCAAATCGACGCTCCCTCCGCCGCCGCCCGCTCGGCGGTGGCGGCGGCAATCCCGGTCGTCCCGGCAATCAGCCACACGCGGCCTTCCAACGGCCTTCCCGTCGCAGTCTCAATGCCCATGTTCGTGCCCATGTTCGTGCCCATGTTCGTGCCAGTGCGCTGCCGGCCGTTCTAGGGGCCGCCACCTCCCAAGGTCAACTTGAACTCCATCCCGACAGCCCCCCGTCCCTGAATACCCCCGCGGATCCCCGAGTCCACTGCTCCAGCGTGCCCCCCTGGGTGCCCATCCGCGATTCCGATTGCGTATTGCCTCGCCCGGGAAACCGACTACAACCGTAGGGAGAGCTATGAATATTGTTCGACCCGATGCCGCCGCGTGGTTCGCGGCAATTGCGCTCTGCATCTTCACCAGCGGGTGCGGCGCCCGTTCCGTCGCCCCGATGGAGGGGGCTCAGGGCGATGCCCAGGCTCCCGAGACCGCCATGGCGTCTTCGGTCGATCCCGACCCACTTCCCATCGCCCGCTCGGAAGTCGTTCGCCCCCCTCTCCCGCCGGAACTCTCGGAGGTGGTGGACCTGTTCGAATCCGGCGCCGGCGAGGAGATTGTCCGCGCCTACGTCGCCACCGCCAGCACCCCCTACGACCTCAGTCTCGAGGAGATCAAGTACCTCCGGGACATCGGCATCCCGGATGGCGTCATTGCCGCAATGATGCGCCGCGGTGGGGAATTGCGGGCCGCCGCGGTCGAGGCCGCCTCGCTCCAAACCAACCTCGTCTCCGCGGTCGAACACCTCAAAGAGGCGTTCAATACCGCCCAGCAAGCGGCCGCCAATGGCGGTATGCCGCACGATCCAGGCCCGGAGTACCCACCGGCCCCAGCCGGCGAACCGGTTCCCGTCGCTGCAGTGCAACCACCCCCCGAAGCTCCGGAACCCGTCCAGCAGTTCTACTCGCAGCTCGCTCCCTACGGAACCTGGTACCAGGTCCCCTCCCATGGCTGGGTCTGGCAGCCGAGCGTCGTGGTCGTCAACCCGGTCTGGGTCCCCTATCGCCACGGCGGACGCTGGATCTGGACCGATTACGGCTGGTACTGGGCTTCGGATTATTCATGGGGTTGGGCGCCGTTCCATTACGGCCGGTGGTACTCCCAACCCGGACTGGGATGGTGCTGGGTGCCCGGAACCGTCTGGGGCCCGAGTTGGGTGACATGGCGCTATTCCAGCGGGCATGTCGGCTGGGCCCCCCTCCCTCCCGCCTGCGGCTGGAGTTCCGGTGTCGGGCTCACCTGGCACGGCAGCCGCATCAGCGTCGGCTTCGGATTCGGCCTTGCGTACTCGCACTACACCTTCGTGCCCACCAGCCGCTTCTGCTACCGCAACGTGGGCCACCACGCCGTCCCAGCCACCCAGGTCACCACCGTCTATGAGAACTCCACGGTGATCAACAACGTCATCGTCGGCAACAATAACACCATCGTGAACCAGGGCGTCGGCTACTCCAAAATCGCCTCCGTGGTCCCTGATGTGCCCAAAGCCCGCGTCGAAACCCTGCCCCGCGAAGCCTCCAGACCCCTGCGCGTTGATCGCCTCGACCGCTCCGGAGAGTCCCCGGTGATCTACAAACCAGCCCCTGTCGATCGGGGGGAAGGCCGGCCCGCCACCCTCGCTGCCGAGGTTCGCCCGACCCTCAGTTCCCCCGCCCGATCCGGGGCCTCCTTCGCGTCCGGCTCGCCTCGCACCCCGCAGATCACCGCGACACCCGTCGCCACCCGCCCAGTCGCCACCCCCGGCCGCCCCGCCCCCACCTCATCGTCCCCGACACCCGCAGGCTCCATCCCCCAACGCCAGGTACTGGGCTCGCCGACGTCAGGGGCCCCCAATCCTCGCGCCCCGATCACCACCACCCGCCCCTCCACAGTTCCCAACCGCCCGGCTCCCACCTCTCAGCAGGACCCGGTGGCCGTGATGGGACCCTCGCGGCAAACCACCCCTGTCCCCTTGGGAGATCCCTCTCGCAATCTTCCTTCCCACCTCCAGCCCGCTGCGCCTCAACCGGTTAGCCCGCCCAAGCCCGTCACCCCATCGACCCGCCCCTCACCTTCCATGGGTACGCCGACTCAGGTCCACCCCCCCGCTCCCCAGCACTCCGTTCCGCGCCCGGTGCAAACACTGCCCGCTCCCGCAGCACCCTCAGGCCGCACGTTCACCCCAACGCCGCGCCAACCGTCAGTCTTCCCCACGCCTCCCGCGACCCCACCGTCCGCAGTGCGCCAGCCGGTCACCGTTCCTTCCGCGCCTGCCACTGTCCCTCAACCGCCAAGGGTGGTCCCTTCGGCTCCGACGCCAAGGTCCAGCATCTCAGTCCCGCGTCCATCCGCACCTGCCGCCCGCCCGGTCGTCTCCGCTCCGTCACCATCCTTCGCCGCCCCACGCCCGGTCGTTTCGTCGCCCGCCCCGGCCCGTTCCGTGTCGGCCTCGCCCGCTCCGTCGCGAAACCCGGTGGCGGCGCCTTCCGCGGCTCCTGCGCGCCCCTCACGCAACTAAGCGCGACGGAAACGCCCCGGTCGAATCTCCACAACTCGAACCCACCTTCCCCTCGTGAGTGCCCTCCCGGGTTCTTCCCGCCCACTCCTCGCCCTGCCCGTCATTGCAGCCGTCATTCTCACTCTCGCCGGGGCGGCCTGGGGTGCCAGCCGTATCCTCTACGAAACCCGGTTCGAGACCTCCGAAGGTTTCAACAATTCACTCACCCTGGTCGGCCAGGGCGGCTGGGTTGGCGTGGGAACCGGAGGAAACGGCCTCGTCTCCGACTTCTTCCCCGGCGAAGGCCAGCACGCCTTCCTCGGCTTCGAAGCCCCTCCCACCAACGAAACCGCCGTCAGCGTCTGGCGACCCATCGGGTACCAGCCCGGCTCCTCCGATCCAACCCTCGTCCGGTTCACCGTCCTGATGTCCATCGAGGACTCGGTCACCACCACCAACCGCGACGACTTCCGCTGGACGGTCTATAATCACGAGGAGTTCCGCCTCTTCGGGCTCGACTTCGACAACGATTCCCTGGCGATTCACTACTACCTCGATGACGACACCGGCTTCGTTCCCACCGGTCGCTCCTTCACCAACTCCATCCCGTACTCCCTCTCCGTCACACTCGACCTCGCTCGCAACCGCTGGTCCGCCACCCTCGACGGCACCCCCCTCGTGGCCAACGCCGCAATCACCACCCGGAACCGGGTCCTGACCCTCGGCGACATCGATGCGGAATGGGTGATCCGCACTCCGGGCAAGCCCGGCGACAACTACATGGTCTTCGACAACTATCGCGTCGTCGCCGAATCGGACACCCCAGCCACTCCGCCCCGCCTTCAAGCCTTGGGATTGCTGCGTCCAGGCGAGTTCCTCGTCCGCTGCCTCGGCAACCCCCAGACCCTGTACCGCCTGGAGGCCAGCCCCGATTTCGTCGCCTGGACCCCGATCAAGACCAACACCATGCCCGCAGACGGCTTCTTCGATCACCTCGACCAACGGGGCGGCTCCCTGCAATTCTATCGAATGGTCGAGCATTGACCCTCCCCCCACGCCCGGCCCATCCCGCCGGCGAAACATCCCTCCCCAATCTGCCGACCCCGTCGAAATCCATCGAAAGCCGGAGCCGGTCGGAGGTGCTGTCCCGCCCGTTCCGCGCATCCCGGAGTGGTGGGGAGAGGTGCGGACTCCGCCAAGCGGCGCTTCGGAGGGCCGGGTTCCACGAGGCCGCAATGGTGTGAAGCGTTGGGTTGAGGACTCGCAGAACTCGTCCCTCCGGTTCGCTGTGCCTCCTCACCCACAACTCCGGGATGCACCGCCGCCCGTTCTCGCTGCGAGCGGCTTCTTGACACCCCCCCTTCCATTGATAGCGTCGCCGGCTCGATGCCGCCCGGCCGATGGCCGGTCGGTTCCTTCCCACGGGGGTCACACCGTCCGGGGATCGAGGGACCACCGTATCCCGATTTCACATCATGAAACGCCAGTACCAACCTTCCAAAATCCGCCGCAAGCGGCAGTTGGGCTTCCGCGCCCGCATGTCCACCAAGAGCGGGCGCACCGTGATCCGCCGCCGGCGGCAAAAAGGGCGCCAGCGGTTGACCGCCGTCTAAGGCGCGCCTCCCGGAACTTGTGACCGCGTCGCCCCGCTTCGGCCTGCCGTCCCGTCGGCGCCTCCATGGCTCGGGCGCTTTTCATCGCGTCCGGTCTCGCGGAGAACGGCGGACCTGCGGCTGCCTCATTGCCAACTGGCTGCAACAACCCGCTTGCGAACCCTCCACCCTCGGTGTGGTGACGAGCCGGCGAATCGGCGGCGCCGTCCAGCGAAGCCGCGCCCGCCGTCTCCTGCGGGAGGCTTTTCGTCTCCAGCAACACCACCTTCGGCAAGGCCTCATCCTCGTCCTCGTCGCCCGACCCTCCATCGCCGGCAAATCCCTGACCACCGTCGTCAGAGACCTCCGCCGATGCCTCCGCCATTCCGCCGTCTGGGTGGAATCTCAACCGACTCAACCGCCCCTTCCGCCGTGCGCTCCCTGATCGCCGTGCTCCTGCGCGGCTACCGTTGGATCCTCTCGCCGCTCAAGGGGCTCCTCTTCGGACCGGCCGCCCAATGCCGCCATGTCCCCTCCTGCTCAGCCTACGCGGAGGAAGCGGTCCTTCGCCACGGCGTCCTCCGAGGCGGCACCCTCGCCGCCCGACGCCTCCTCCGCTGCCACCCTTGGGGCACCTCCGGATGGGACCCCGTCCCTCCACCCCCTTCCCTTCCCCCGCTCGGGAACGCTCCCTCCCCGACCGCCAGTCCCTAAACGCTCTCTCTTCCCCAAGGCATGGATCGACGCTCCCTCCTGCTGCTGACCGCTACCTGTCTGCTGCTGGTGCTCTGGTACCCGCTGATGTACCGGATCTATCCGCCACGGCCGGTCATCACCCCCACCCAGCCCGGATCGACCACCCCTGCCCTCGACGGTCACCTTGCCCCGTCCGGCGACCTCGTTGCCCCGTCCACCCTCCAACCCGCCTCGCCCCTACGGCCAGGTTACGCCGACACGGGATTCCGACGCTCCATCGGCCCGGTCACCGAAATCGTCCTCGAAAACGATGAGGCCCGCTACGTGTTTACCTCCGATGGCGGCGGCCTGAAGGAGGTCGAACTCAAGCACTTCGAGGACGCCATCGTCTGCCGCGAACGCAATCGAAACGTCCCCGTCGGTTCCGCTCGCATGAATCGATGGGCCTCCACGCCGATGTTCGCCCTCCTCGGAGTCGACCCCCCAGGCACCCAGCCCGCCTACGACCTCATCCGCAGTAATGATGTGGTGGTGGCCCGTCGTGATCTCGGCGGCGACCTCCGCGTGATCAAGGAGTTCCGCCTCGGCACCAACCACGTCCTGAATGTCACCACCCGCCTCCAAAACTGGTCTGCCCAAACCCGCGACGTTCCCACCCAGGAATGGGTCTTCGGCACCGCCGGACCCCTTCACCCCGATGAAAACGTCATGTATCTCGGGCTCTTCGAGAACGACGGGGAGTCGAACGAACACATCGGTGAAAGCTGGTTCGCCAACCGAACCCTCGGCTGCTTCCCGGGTACTCCCCGCTCCGAATACCTCGGCCAGCGCACCAACACGGTGTGGGCCGCCGTCCACAACCAGTTCTTTGCCACCGTCGTACTGCCAGCCGACCGCTCGGCCCGCGTCTTCGCCCGCCATGTGGATCTGCCCGTGACCAACGGCGTCCCCACCCGCGCCCCACTCCCAGGCTATCAGGCCGCCCTCCTCTACCGCGGCGAGCAACTCCCCCCGGGCCAGGAACGCGTCCGCGAATTCGCCCTCTACGTCGGCCCCAAGGACTATCGAACCCTCTCCAGCCTCGGCAATAACGCCGATGTGGTCATGGGCTTCGACAACTACTTCGGCGGCCGCTTCAGCGGCTTCTTCGCCCGTGCCCTCCTCCTCGCCATGAACGGGCTCCATGCCCTCGGCCTCTCCTACGCCTTCGCCATCATCGGCATTACCGTCCTCGTACGCCTCCTCTTCTGGCCCCTCATGGCGGCCTCCGCCCGCACCTCCAAGCGCATGGCCGCCCTCCAGCCCCAGATCAAGGAACTCCAGGAGAAATACAAGGACAACCCCCAGAAGATGAACCAGAAGATGCTCGAGCTCTGGCGCGAGCATAAGATCAATCCCGCCTCCGGCTGCCTCCCCATCCTGATCCAGTTCCCCATCCTCCTCGGCTTCTACGCGATGCTGCAAACGGCCATCGAACTCCGGGGTGCCACCTTCCTCTGGGCCTGCGACCTCTCCCAGCCCGATACCATCGCCATCCTCCCCGGACTCCGCTTCCCCATCAACCCCCTCCCCCTCCTCATGGGCGCCACCATGCTCTGGCAGGCCCGCATCACGCCGATGTCGCCCAGCATGGACGCCACTCAACAGAAGATCCTGAAATACATGCCGCTCATGTTCATGGTCTTCCTCTACAACTTCTCCGCCGGGTTGACGCTCTACTGGACCGTGTCCAATCTGCTCTCCATCCTGCAGATGAAACTCACCCGGGCCCGCGACGGGAAATCCCCCACACTCCCAACTCTCCCCACCGCCCCCCAACGCCCGCCCGGTCGCCGGCCCAACCCCTGAACCCCAATATGATCCCCGATCCCAAGGCCAGGCTGGCCGAACTACTCCGCACCCTCGGCTTCGAAGCCGCCATCGAGGAAGGGGAGTTCGAGGGCAACGCCATGCTCAACATCGTCACCGACGACCCCGGCCGGCTCATCGGCCGCAAGGGTCAGACCCTCGCCGCCCTCCAGTTCGTCCTAAACCGCCTCCTCTACAAAGAGGACGATCACGCCCAGAAGATCACGCTCGACGTCGGCGGTTACCGCGCCGCGGCCCGCGACGAACTCATCCAGAAGGCCCTCGGGGCCGCCGAAAAGGCGCGTCGCTGGGGCGACGTCATCGAACTCGAACCCATGAGCGCCTTCGATCGCCGCATCGTCCACCGCGCCCTCAAGTCCGATCCAGACATCGAGACCCACAGCATCGAGGTCGAGGGCTCCGATCTGAAGGTCGTGCAACTCCGTCCCCGCTCGTCGTGAGCCGCCCTTCGATTCGTACCGATCCCCAGGTCTCGGATCGCCACCCATCGCCTCCCTCTCCCTGGTCACGCGGACTCGCGGCCCTCTTCCCGTCGCTCATTGCCTCCCTCCTTCTGGGCTGCACCCCATCCTCCTCCTCGCCCGGCCTCCCGCCTCTCACCGCCCCCCCGGTTTCCGATGTCAACCTCGACCTTGCCAAGGGCGCCTTGGCAGCCATCGAAATCCGCAACCAATCCCCGGCCGCCGTCCGGCAGACGGTCGAATCCGTCTTCACCGACGCCGGCCTCGCCCTTAGTCTGCGTCGTCCTGATCAACTGGTTTTCGAACGCCCCGCCTCCCGGGCTGAACGCCGCGCCTATGGCAACTGGCAGGGCGACGACCTCCGGGTCCGTCTCCGAGTCGAATTCATCGAGCTCGGCCCTTCCCTGACCTTCGTCCGCTGCCTCTCCTTCCTCGTACGCGACCCCGACAGCGCGTACCAGGACGAACAGTCCCTCGCCCGCCGCCGCGTCCGCCAGTACGAAGGCCTTCTCACCGAAGTTTCGCTCCGCCTGAACTGAACCAGGATCCCACTCCCGTCTCCACCCGACCCGGTGACCGCGTGCGGGCGGCCTAAGCCGTATCCATGCAGCAAGGAGGAAAGCGATGGCGCCGCAGATTTTCGGGCAGGACCAGGAGCGAGCGAGGCGCGTATCGGAACGCAGATACGGAACGAGCGAACCACGAAGCTCTTGCCCGAAAAGATCAAGCCAGCGCGCCCAACCTTGTTGCATGGCTACGGCTAAGGCAGCCTACGCCCCGTCACCCGCCTGAAAACCGCTCCGCCCGCCACGGATCGGCCGAACTCGAATAACCTCGCAGCTCCCAAAAGCCCGGGATTTCGCGGTCCAGAAAGATCATCTCCTTGACCCACTTCGCCCCCTTCCATGCGTAACGCTTGGGTACGATCACCCGGGCTGGCCCGCCGTGCTCCCGTGTCAGCGGACGTCCTTCCCAAGCGTGCGCCACCAGGACGTCCTCGTCCATCAAGGCCTCCAACCCAAGGCAGGTGGTGTACCCATCGTGAGCCCGAAACAGTACGTGACTCGCATCCTCCTTCGGCCCGGCCAGTTCGGCCAGCCCCACAAACGGCACCCCGTCCCATACCATGTCATATTGACTCCAGGTGGTGACACAGTGGAAATCGCTTACGTCCCGCACCGAACCCACCGCCAGAAAACCCTCCCAGTCGAGCGTTACCGGCCGCTCCACCCGCCCATGGATTCGCAACGACCAGTTCGATAGCCGCACCTCCGGCAGAATTCCCAGATCCAGAACTGGGAAATCCGTCACCAGATGCTGTCCCGGCGGCAACCGATCCTCCGACCGCACCACGGACCCCTCCACGGACCCCTGCCTTCCCGCCACCTTTCGCGCCCATCGCTCCTTCGCCGCAATGTACCCGTCCTTCACACTCGCCAGCCTACGGACTCATCCATCCGCGGCAAGACCTACCCTGGCCACAAAACCAAACCGATCTAGTCAATGGGTCAGGCTGTTTAAACTAACTTCCTTTTAATGGGTCAGGCTTTGTAAACGGGACTTTAGACTTTAGTTAATAAGTCAGGCTTTTTAAATTGACTCTCCAGTGGGAATGCTCACGCTACCAAATCGGCAATCATCCCCTCCCCACCCCATGAGAACCCCTCGCATCAAAGCCGATCCCTCCCTCCCGGCGGTCTATCACTGCATGTCCCGCGTCGCCGGCCGCCTCCCTCTCCTCGACGACTCCGCCAAGCACAAACTCCTCAACATCCTCCACCACCTCGCCCGCTTCTGCGACATCGACATCATCACCTTCTGCATGAT